>DATAIT010000043.1 GCA_036262515.1 Acidimicrobiales bacterium
GACCCGGGGACTCGTCCCGGCGATCGAGGCTGCCGACGCCATGACCAAGGCGTCGGAGGTGCGGCTGATCGGCCGCCAGTTCGTCGGCGGCGGTTACGTCACCGTGCTGGTCCGTGGCGAGACGGGCGCCGTCAACGCCGCGGTCCGTGCCGGCGCCGACGCCTGCGAGCGAGTGGGCGACGGCCTGGCTGCCGCGCACATCATCGCCCGGCCGCACAGCGAGGTGGAGCAGATCCTCCCCGCCGGCGCCCACGAGACCCAGGTCGCGCCCGCGTAGGCGTCTCCCACAAGGACCGTTCGCTCCGCCGCGGTTCTCCGGGGCGGCGGGGCTGAGCGGAGGCGCCAAGCTCAGGCGGGGATCCGCAACGCCAGCCGGCCAGGCTGGCGTTGCGATGCCCATTCACAGACGAGGAGGATCGGATGACCACGGAACCCCGATGGCCGGAGGGATGGACGGAGGTCGAGCGACCAGCGTCGCTGCACCGGCGCTTCGAGTTCGCCGCCTACCCGGAGGCACGAGCCTTCCTCGAACGGCTCGCGGGCCTCTCGAAGGAGACCGGGCTCTATCCGGATCTGAGCTTCAGCCGGACATACGTCAACGTCACGGTGTACGGCGCGGATGAAACCGCGGTCGGCGCGGAGGCGCGGGAGTTCGCCTCTCGCGCCGAGTCACTCGTCGCCGTCGGCGCGGCGTGACATGACGCCCACCAAGCGCCGCCCGACCACTCCCGCCAGTCAGGGGCCGACGAGAACGGCCCCCGACGTCCCCGTCGTGGCTGACCTCCCGCGGCCCACGGCGCCAACCGACGCCTCTGGCCGGGACGAACTGCTGGGCCCCGACGGCGAACCCGTCGCGGAGGCTCCGTCGAGGCGTGCTAAGGCCTCGGCCCCTCCCCGGCCAGTGGATTCGCAGGACGGGGCGAAGAAGCGATCGCCGGGACGATCCCGTGGGTACCCGCTCCCCGTCTGGCCCGACTGATGCTGCCTTCCCGCCGCCTCCCCCTCGGCGGCCGGCCGGTGGTCGACGTGGCGGTGGGCGTGCTCCGTGCGCCCGACGGGCGCGTGTTGCTGGCAGAACGCAAGGCCGGCAAGGACGCGGCCGGCTTCTGGGAGCTGCCCGGGGGCCAGGTCGATCCGGGCGAGAGCGCGGCCGAGGCCGCCGCGCGCGAGCTGCTCGAGGAGGTCGGCGTCCGCGCCCTCGACCTGGCGCCCTGGCGGGTCTATGAGCACGACTTCCCGGCCAAGCGTGTGCGGCTGCACTGGTTCCACGTGCGCCGGTGGTCGGGCGAGCCGAACGGCCGGGAGGGGCAGCGGCTGGCGTGGGTGGACCCCACGAGCCCGACCGTCGGCCCGCTCCTGCCGAGCAACGAGGTCGCCCTCGCCACGTTGGCGCTCCCCGAATTGGTGGCCGTCGCCCGCGTGAGTCGGGCGCCCGGCGCTCCTGGGGAGCTGCTGGCCAGGATCCCGTCGTTGGTGGACGAGGGCGTGCGGCTCCTGATCGTGCGAGCACTGGACCTCGCCCCTGGTCAGCGCGTCCAGCTCACCCGCCGGTTGCGCCAGGTCAGGCAGGGGACGGGACTGCGGCTCCTGCTGTCCGGGACGGCGCTCGAGGCACGCCAGGCCGGTGCCTGCGGACTGCACAGCAGTGCCGCCGCCCTGGCCGGCCTGGTGGAGCGGCCGCCGACGCGTCTGTGGGCCGTTTCGGCTCACGACGCACGGGACATCGAGCGCGCCGCGGCGCTGGGTGCCGACGTCGCCCTCGTGTCGCCGGTCCTTCCCACGCCTGCACACCCCGGAGACCAGGCGCTCGGTTGGGACGGCTTGCGGGCGCTGGCCGCGGCCAGCCCCATGCCCGTCTACGCCCAAGGGGGGCTGGAGCCTGGTGACATCGGCGCGGCGCGCTCGGCCGGTGCGCTGGGCGTGGCGGTCGACCTCTCCCGCCTCTCGACGTCGGATGGGCTGGGACCCACGCCGTGATCGGGTGCCGTACCGCGAGCCTGGCCAGACCGCACCTGACGATCGAATGACCGTCTCGCGTTCTGCTGCATAGGGGGTCCGGCCGATGACGCTGTCCGGGACCTTCCTGGTCGCCGCCCCCGCGCTACCGGCGATCGCCGCCGTAGCGATAGCGGTTGCCCGCCCTGTCGGAGAGCGGGCCTCCCGATGGGCGGTGCGAGCGGCCGCTGTCGGGTTCGCCGCCGCCGTCGTCGTTGCGGTTGTCGTGGCGGCGGACGGATCCCTCGCTGCCGTGGTCGAGGGGGGCGACGGCCAGGCGGTCTTCGGCCTGTATGCAACTCGCGTCACCGTCCTGTTGGGCCTGCTCACCACGGGCGTCGGCATGGTCGTCCAGTCCTTCGCCGGCCGGAACCTGCAGGGTGACCTCTTCGGGCGCCGCTTCTTCGTCCTGGCCTCGCTGCTCACGGCGGCCACGACGTCGGTGGCCTTCGCCGCCACCCTCGGCCTGCTGTGCGCCTCCTGGATCGTGGCCGGCCTCGCGTTGGCTGCTCTGGTGACCCATCGGGCCACCTGGCAACCGGCGCGGCGGTCGTCCCGCCGGACCCTGCGCAGCCTCTGGGTGGGAGACGGCGCTCTGCTGGTGGCCACGGTCCTCGTCGTGGTCGCCGTCGGCGAGATCGACCTCCGATCGCCGGCCGGTGCCGCCAGGGAGCTTGCCGACGCGTCGATCCCGGTGCTCGGTGGGCACGTGCTGGCGGTGGTCGCTGTGCTCCTGACCATTGCCGGCATCTCCCGGTCCGCGCTCGTACCCGTGCACCAGTGGCTGCCATCCACGATCGCCGCGCCCACGCCGGTGTCCGCCCTGCTCCACGCAGGCGTGGTCAACGGCGCCGGCATGCTGCTGGTGCGACTCGCTCCGCTGTTCGGGTCGTCGGCCGCGGCGACGCACGTGGCCTTCGCGGCGGGGACCCTCACCGCCTGTTACGCGACGACCGTGATGCTGGTGCGCAGCGACGTGAAGGGGAACCTGGCCTGGTCCACGGCCGGGCAGATGGGGTTCATGACGGTGCAGGTGGCCATAGGGGCGCTCCCGGCGGCCCTGGTCCACATCGTCGGCCACGGCATGTACAAAGCCGCGCTGTTCCTCGGCGCCGGCGGCTCGGTGACGGCCCATCACCGCCACCACCAGCGCCCCGTCCCCCAGGTCGTGGCCCGGAGCGTTCGGCTGGCCGTGGCGCTGCTCGTGCCGGCCGCCGCCCTCTCGGCCGCCGACCTGGTCTTCCACCCGCACCTGTCGACGGCGGCGCGCGTGCTCGTGACGGCCTTCGCGTGGGGGACCGCAGCCCGGGCCGTCGGCGGATGGCTGCGCACGGCGCCGTTCCGGCCCGTCCCGGCGGTCGCCACCGCGGCATTCGGTGCCACCGCCGGTGTCCTCGTCTACATCGGCGGGCTCACGGCCGTGGAGACCTTCGTCGCCCACGCGCTTCCAGGCGAGGTCGCCGAGCCGGTCAGCGCCGCTCTCCTCGTTGGGACGCTCGTGGTCATCGCGCTCGTGGTCTCCGTCGTCTGGTTCGCACCGGGGGAGCGGATGGACGAGGTGCGCGCCCGGGTGTACGCCTTCGCCCTCACGTCGGCGCCCGTCGCATCGGAGTTGACGACCCGGGGCAGTTCGACCGGGGTCGCGCCG
Organism: Acidimicrobiales bacterium; assembly: GCA_036262515.1. Lineage (GTDB taxonomy): Bacteria > Actinomycetota > Acidimicrobiia > Acidimicrobiales > JAHFUS01. The sequence goes on from DATAIT010000043.1 coordinate 3,644, forward strand.
GTACCGGAATCCCGCCATCTTCCGCCGCGCGTGGAACTGGCCCGAGCGACACGATCGAGATGAGCAACGGAAGCGACGGCCACCGCGGACGCTCTGCCGGCCACGCCGAGCTGCTCGCCGAGGTCTCGGAGGCAGCGGAGATCATCGCCCCGCTCTGGCCGCTGAGCAGCTTCGTCGCGGTCAATCCGCTCCTCGGCCTGCAGCACCTGCCCTTCGACGAGGCCACCGCCGTCGCCCGACGGTGGCTGCGGGCTCGCACCCATTTGACGCTCGCCTCGTTCCGCGACTCCCACTCACGCGGCGTCACCACCGATGCCGATCTCCGGCGGGCCATCGTCGAAGTCCGTCCGGAACTGGCGTCCGAGCCGAGTGTCGACGTCGGGGAGCGAACGGTCGACGCGGTAGAGATCGTCCGACTGGACCTCCTCGCAGGACCGGACGACAAGCCCCGGGAGACCGCCGGCGACCGAGTCGGCCGGACGGATGTCGCGACCGTCCGGGCGGCGACGCAGCTCGTGGCCCCGTGGTGTGCGGTCTTCGTGGACGAGGCCGGCGTTCCCTGGCCCATGCCCGGCCGCGAGCACGGGTTCTTCCGTGCCTGGCGAGAGCTGGCGCTGCACGACCGGCGACTGCGGAGCCTCGCCGGCCCGACCGGGATGCAGTGGCTGTCGCAGCTGCCCCACAGTCCGGTGGAGGCACTCGCCGCTTCCCTTGATGCCCTGGGTGTCCACGGAGGTCGGGTCGACGCCCTTCGCGAGCATCTCGGCCGGCTCCCGGGCTGGGCGGGATACGCGCGCTGGCACGACGAGTGGGCCGGGCCCGACCACGGTCGTCCGTCGTTGCACCTCGTCGACCTGCTCGCCGCGCAGGTGGCCGCAACCGCGACGGCGGCTCACGGCACCGCTCCCCAGCAGCTTCCGCCCGAGGACGAGGACGCGGTGTTCGAGGAGCTCCTCGAGCGACGGGTGACCGCGGTGCTCGAGGCCCTCGGCAACCCGTCCGACGATCCCGTCGTCGCCTCAGCCGTGCGCGGCGTCCTGCAGCAGGTGGCCCCGAGGATGCGGAAGTCGATGTGGCTCGAGGCCAAGGAAGGGAACTTCCGCGACCGGCTCCTGGGTCTGCTGAGCCGCCCGGACCCCGGCCCGGTCGCCGACCGGCCGGACGTGCAGGCGGCGTTCTGCATCGACGCCCGCTCGGAGGGCCTGGTACGGCACCTGCAGGCATGCGGTCCCTACGACACCTTCGGGTTCGCCGGGTTCTTCGGCATCCCCGTGCGCTGGCGGCCGCTGGGTTCGCCGGAGAGCTCGCCACGCTGCCCGCCGCTGTTGACCCCCGACCACGAGGTCGCCGAGCAGCCGCTCGTCCCCGAGGACGCGGTGGGCTACCTCAGCGCCCAGCGAGCCGCTGGAGCAGGGCACGAGGCGTTCCACGCTTCCAAAGGGAGCCTGGCCGGTCCGTTCGCGCTGGCCGAGGCGGCGGGGTACGTCATGGGTCCTGCGGCCGCCGTCAGGACGTTGGCACCGGGCCTGGTACGTGGCCTGCGGGGACTGACGGCGCGCCGGGAGGCCCGCCTGCGGACACGACCGGCGATCGAGGCGGAACAGGACGCCGGCTCCGGCTTCGCGCTCGAGGAGCGGGTCTCGTTCGCCAGGAACGTCGTCCGGACCATGGGCCTGACGCGCTTCGCCCGGCTCGTCGTGCTCTGCGGGCACGGCAGCTTCAACGTCAACAACCCGCATGCATCCTCCTACGACTGCGGCGCGTGCGGTGGCGCCCCCGGTGGTCCGAGCGCCCGGGTGGTCGTGGCCATCCTCAACGACCCTGGCGTTCGTGCCGGCCTCCGAGGGCTGGAGATCGTGGTGCCCGACGACACGCTGTTCGTCGCCGCCCAGCACGACACCGTCTCCGACGTCGTGACCGTTCTCGACCGCCAGGCCGTGCCGGAGACCCACGAACCGCTGGTCGCCGCGTTCGAGCGGGACGTGGCCGTGGCCGGTGAACGGCTGGCGCTCGAGCGCGCCGGGCGGCTCCCGGGAGAGCCCGGGAAGGTCCGGGTCCGTGGCCACGACTGGGCGCAGGTGCGTCCTGAGTGGGGGCTGGCCAGCAATGCGGCGTTCGTCGTCGGGCCTCGCTCGATAACCGCCGGACTCGACCTGGCATGCCGCGTGTTCCTGCACTCCTACGACGCCGAGAGCGACGGCGACGGCAGCGCCCTCGAGACGATCATGACCGCACCGCTCGTCGTCGGGCAATGGATCTCTGCGCAGTACTACTTCTCGGCCGTCGACCCCGACCAGTTCGGCGCCGGGGACAAGACGCTGCACAACCCGGTGGGCGGCATCGGCGTCGTCCTCGGCGAGGGTGGCGACCTCCAGGTGGGCCTTCCCGCGCAGGCGGTGGGCGTCGGGCACCGTCGCATGCATCAGTCACTGCGCCTCCTGGCGGTCATCCATGCGCCCCTCGAGCGGATCGAGGCGATCATCGAGCGCAACCAGGTGCTCCGAGAGCTGTTCGGCGGGAAGTGGCTGACCCTGGCCGCCCGTGCGAACAGAAGCGATCCTTGGTCCATCCGCAGCCCGGGCGGCACGTGGGCGACGTGGCGCCCCGCCGACGATCGCGTCGATCACACCAAGGCATCGCTCGAAGTTCAATGAAGCGCCTGCCGGCTGCGGCGGCGCGCGCCTTGCCGGAGCGATTCATTTCCGGAAATGAACGGTCAGGGTAAGGATGGAGCATGAAGATCCTCT
>DATAIT010000044.1 GCA_036262515.1 Acidimicrobiales bacterium
CGTGGTGTCGGTGGCCCATCTGGGCCGGCGTCCCACCGCCCACCAGTCCAGCGCCTTGGACTGGATGTCGCCCACCTGCCAGGTGACCGGCTGTGACGTGGTGGCCCGCTTGGAGACCGACCACCGCCTCGACTGGGCCGAACCCACATGACCCTGCTCGAGTGGCTCGAGCGCATGTGCACCGCCCACCACGACAAGAAGACCTACGAGGGCTGGGCCCTGGTGGCCGGCAAGGGCAAGCGCGACCTGGTGCCGCCCGACGACCCCCGGCACCCGAAGAACCAAACCCCGGGCGGATGAGTGGCCATCGGGACCTCCGGTCGGGGGTCGCCCGGCCCGAGCGATGTCGTCGCGCACCTCGGTCGGGGGTCGCCCGGCCCGAGCGATGTCGTCACGCACGTTCTCCGGGACGCAGGTTCGCGCTGGCGCTTGGGCCGGACCGGACCGCCAGCCTGGTGACATGCGCCGAGTGTCCGACCGGTGTCCCGCTCTCCCCACCGGTTCACCGGTGCACCATGAGGAACGGGCTGTACGTTCCCCCTGTGCGGCTCTGTCTCGGATCGCGAGCTTTCGACGTCACCACTCGCGCCCTCGTGATGGGCCTCCTGGACTGCACGACCGACTCCCAATCCGGCATCGGCCCCACCTTCGACATTGATGGGCTCCTCTTTCGAGCGGAGCAGTTGATCGCGGATGGCGCCGACGTGCTGGAGGTCGGTGGCGGGAGCGGAGCTCTCCTCTCCGGCGGCGGGGCGGGCGGCGACGTCGACCTGCTCATCGCGGCCGTCGGGGCGTTGACCGGGCGGTTCGACGTGCCCGTGTCCGTCGGAGCGGGCGGCGCCGGCGTCGCACGGGACGCGTTCCGTGCCGGCGCCAGCGTGGCCAACGACGCAACCGGCTTCGCCGACCCGGAGTACCTCGCCGCTGCCGCGAATGCCGGCGCCAGCGTGGTGGCGACGCACGTCGGGGCGCCGCCCCAGCGGGTCGGGCAATCCCCGGTCGAGGAAGACCTGGTCGCCGCCATGTGCGATGAGCTGGTCGCGCGGGGCCGGCGCGCCGAGGACGCCGGGATCTCTCCTGAGCGGATCATGGTCGACGCCGGCGTCGACCTCGGGAAGACGGCCGGCCAGTCGGCAGCACTCTTGCGGGCGTCGAACCGTCTTGCCGGCCTGGGTTGGCCGCTCGTGGTCTCGGCATCGAACGCCGCGTTCGTGGGAGCCCCTTGCGAGCTCGACATCGATGCCCCCCGCGACGCCGCCCTGTCCGCGGCCGCCCTGGGGGTAGCGCTCGGAGCACGCATCGTCCGGACTCGTGACGTCCGCGGCGCACGGCGGGTGTGTGACACGGTGGGCGCCGTGCTGGCGGCGACATGAGCGACGCCGACGGCACGACCGACGCCCTCCATGCCTGGCTCGTACGGGGTGACGATCCCAGTCTCGTGGCCGACGAGGTGCGCAGGCTCGTGGCCGAGCTCAGCGGTGGCGATGCGATGGCGGTCGAGGACCTCACGGCTGACGACGTCACCGCCGCCGCCATCGCCGATGCTTGCCAGACACCGCCGTTCCTGGCTTCCCGCCGGGTGGTGGTGGCTCGGGGCATGGGCCGTTTTCTCACCGACGAGCTTGCGCCGCTGCTCCACTGGCTGGCCGACCCGCTCCCCACGTCCGCCCTGGTGCTCACGGGCGGCGGCGGCCAGGTGAGCACGAAGCTGGTGAACGCGGTCCGCAAGGTGGGCCGCGTCGTGGAAGCGGGCGCGGGATCCGGCAAGGCGCGCGATCAGTGGCTCGGCTCCCACCTCAGGTCGGCGCCCGTCCGTCTCGACGCACGCGCCGCAGCCAAGCTCGGTCGCCACCTGGGCGAGGACGTCAGCCGGCTGCCCACGCTGCTCGACGCCCTCGCCGCGGCCTATGGAGAGGGAGCGCGGATCGGCGAGCAGGAGCTGGAGCCGTTCCTCGGCCAGGCCGGAGGCATCGCGCCGTGGGAGCTCACCGACGCCATGGACAATGGCGACCCCGCGGTCGCGCTTGTGCAGCTCCATCGGATGCTCGACGGGGGCGACCGCCACCCGCTGGCGGTGATGTCGTCGCTGCACCGGCACTACGCAGCGATGCTCCGGCTCGACGGCTCAGGCGTCACCGACGAGAAGGCGGCCGCCACCCTGCTCGGCACTGCCCCCTATCCGGCCAGGAAGGCGATGAACCAGGCCAGCCGCCTGGGCTCGGCCGGCGTGGCCAGGGCCATCGAGCTGCTGGCGGCCGCCGACCTCGACCTGCGGGGGAACACGGGTGCGCCGGATGCAGTGGTGCTGGAGGTCCTGGTGGCCAGGCTGTGCCGGCTCCGGGCGCGTCGAGGATGAAACCCGTCGAGTGACTGGACCTCGAGTGACTGGACCCGGAGCTAGGACTCGGAGGACGAGGACAGCTTGGCCACCCGGCGCATGAGGCTCGACTTGCGGTTGGCGGCCTGGTTCTTGTGGATGATGCCCTTCGCCGCTGCCTTGTCGAGCTTCTTCACCGCAAGGCGCAGCGCCTCGGCGCTCTCCTCGGCTCCCGCCTCGGCCGCGGTGACGGCGCGCTTGACGCGGGTCTTGATCTCTGAGCGCGCCGCCTTGTTGCGGAGGCGCCGGCGCTCGTTCTGGAGGTTGCGCTTCATCTGACTCTTGATGTTTGCCACGGGGGATCGAGGTTAGCAGTGCCGGTCCGTCGGCTGCCGGGGAGGGGGTCGCTGCCGGGTCAGCTGGCGACGGGCCGGACGGCGAGGCGGGCCGCGTCGAGGCGGGCCATGAGGGGCGCCACCTCCTCGGCCGGAATGGGCCGGCTGAGGAAGTACCCCTGTGCGGAGTCGCAACCGAGCGCGGCCAGCCGCGCCCAGCTGGCCTCGTCCTCGACACCCTCGGCAACCACCCGCAGGCCGAGGTTGTGGCCCAGGTCGACGGTGGAGCGGACGATGACGTCGTCGTCGTCCTCCGAGTTCATGCTCATCACGAACGACTTGTCGATCTTCATCTCGTCGACCGGGAGGCGGCGCAGGTAGGACAGCGACGAGTAGCCGGTGCCGTAGTCGTCGATCGACAGCTGGGCGCCCAGCCGGTGCAGGCGGCCCAGCACATCGGCCGTCCGGGCCGGGTCCGACATCACGCTGCTCTCGGTCAGCTCCAGGGTCAGGCACCTGGCCGGGACGCCGGTGTCACTCAGGAGACGGGCGATCTCGTCTGGGAGATCGGTGTCGAGGAGACTGCGCACCGACAGGTTCACGGCGATGTCGAGATGGAGGCCGGACTTCCGCCACGTTCCGCACTGGGTGAGCGCCTCCTCCAGCACGAACGTCGTCAGCGCCCGGATGCTGCCGGTCTGCTCTGCGATCGGGATGAACTCGTCGGGGGACACGGGGCCGTGCCTGGGGTGGTTCCACCGCAGCAGAGCCTCGAGGCCGGTCACCCGACCGCTCTGGAGGTCCGACTTCGGCTGATAGTGGACGCGCAGCTCGCCACGCGACGCGGCGCTGCGCAACTCGCTCACCAGGGCCAGGCGCCTGGGGCTGTACAGGTCGTTGGCGGGGGAGTACACCTCGTAGCCGGCCTGCGTGCCCTTGGCCGCGTACATGGCCACGTCGGCGCGCTGGAGCAACGTGTCCGTGTCGCCGCCGTGGTCGGGGTAGAGGGCGACGCCGATGGCCGCGTCCATGTCGAGGGTCAACTCGTGGAGCATGAACGGGTCCTCGAGGGCCCGCCGGATCCGCTTGACGACCCGCTCGGCGGCGACGGCGTCGACCACCCCGGGGATCACGATGGCGAACTCGTCGCCCCCGAGACGGGCGACGGTGTCGCCCGGCCGGAGGGCCTGCCGCAGCCGTCGGCTGAAGTCCTGGAGGAGGAGGTCGCCGTTGTGGTGTCCCAGCGTGTCGTTGACCTCCTTGAAGCGGTTGAGGTCGATGAGCATCACGGCCGCGTGCGTGCCGGCCCCCTTGGCGTTGGCGATGGCGCGCTGCACGCGCTGGTGGAACAGCGTGCGGTTGGGGAGGCCCGTCAGCGCGTCGTGGAGCGCCTGGTGCAGCACCTCCTCGACCAGCTCGGCCTTCTCGAGGGCACCGGAGATCTCCCGGGCCAGCGCCTCGAGCACCGCCGTCTCGCCGGTCTCGAAGCCCTGGAGGCCCGTCCGGTTGTAGACGCAGAGAACCCCCTGCACGTCCCCGTGCATGATGAGGGGAGCGGCCAGGCAATCGCGCCACCCCTCCATGCGCAGCCGGTCCCGCATGGTCTCGTCGGGGTGCTTGGGGGTCACTCTCGTGGCTGTCCCCGCCCCGAGGACGGCGAAGGCCAGCGTGTCGGGCGGGACCGGCCACGCCGTCGACCGCATGCCGGCGGCGTCTTCGACGCCCAGGCGCTCCGAACGGAAGTCGTCGCCGTCGGGCAGCACCAGCTCGGCGACCTCGACCGAGAAGCACTCCCGCACCTCGGCCAGGAACTCGCCGATGGCGTCGCGGGGGTCGATGGGGCCGACCAAGGCATGCGTGGCCCGCTGGAGCCCGCCGAGCCGGGCACGGTCCACCCGCCCCTCGGCGTAGCCGCGATTGGCCCAGTGGAGCATCCCGAGCGGGACGATGAACAGCGGGGTCACCCAGGCGCCGGCCTCGATGGCGGCGACGAGCACGAGACCGAACGGGAGGTTGATGGCGGCGTTCATGAGGAGCATCCGGAGGGCGGGGACGATGCTCGCGACCACCTCGGCGAGTCGGCCCGGCGTGGCCAGGGACAGCACCGCCAGCATGGCCACCTGGTTGACGAACGCCACGAGCAGCATGGTGGCGGCCAGGGCCACGACGTTGTGCTCCGAAAGAGTGGCGCCGCTGCCAAGGGTGGCGAAGCACAGGGCGCCAAGGCCGGTCGCCGCACACCACTGGGCGACGTTGAAGCACAGCTTCACGCGCTCCGTGCGCAGGAGGGCCTCGGAGACCGCCATGCCGATGCACGCCATCGCCACCGCAACCGGGCCCCGCATCGTGAAGAGCACGGGCACGAGGACGGCGTCGAACAGGTCCAGCGCCTCGAAGTGCTCCCGGTAGCTGAAGCGCACCTGCAGCCGGGCGGCGAGGGTCAGGGCGGCCAGCACGGCCGGCACCACGAGCCACAGTGACCCGACACGGGGGGTGGCCTCCCGCGCCGAGTCGGCGGCGAGCCCGGCAGCGGCGCCGACAGCGAAGAGGGCGACGGTGAACAGCGGGATCGAGCGCGGGATCGGCCGGCCCGTTGCCCGGGCCGGCCCGTCCTCGCTTCCGGTGGCGTCTACTCCCACGCCCCGTACCAGGCGGATCCCTGCCACTTGCCGCCGTAGGTCGACGCCGTGTCCTCGACGCCCTGCCACTTGCCGCCCTGCCACTTGCCGCCCTGCCACTTGCCGCCGTCCCAGGTCACGGCCTGCCAACCGAACAGGTAGTAGCTCGACAGGTACCACGTGTCGTCGGTCCACGTGCCGGTCGCGAAGCCGATCGGGTCCCACAGCAGGAGCTGTGCGGTCATCGACCCGCTGATCACGGTGCCCAGGGTGGTGCCGAGCAGACCGTCACTCCCGAGCGTGCGGACACGGACGGTGCCGCGGCTGGCGTCGAGGCTGCCCATCCCGTTCGAGCGCTCCAGGCCCTGGTTCGCCGTGCCCTCGGGCGCCGTACGAGCCTTGTCGGCCTGGACGATGCCGCTCCCGACCTCCATGGGGTCGTTCGAACCGGTGGGGCCGGTCGTGGCGGTGAGGGCGTACTTCAGCCGGTCGGGAGTGACCGACGGATCGGCCTGGACGAGGAGGGCGGCCGCTCCGGAGACGACGGCGGCGGCCATGGACGTCCCGCTGCCCTTGCGGTAGCCGCCGCCGAGGGTGCTCGGGTAGGCGGTGTTGATGGCGCTGCCCGGTGCGACCAGCGACACGATGTGGGCGCCCGGAGCCACCACGTCCGGCTTGGCCAGGCCATCGGCTGCGGTCGGGCCACGGGACGAGAAGTTGGGGAGGCTGTCGTCGCCGAGCCCCGGCGTCCCGCGGTCGTCGATGGCGCCGACGGTGATGACCCAGGGGTCGTCAGCCGGCTTCGAGATGGTGCCTGCGCCGGGGCCGAGGTTCGCCGCGGCCACGACCACGGCGACCCCGGAGTCCCACGCCCGCTCCACTGCGTAGTTCAGGGGATCGGTGCGGAAGCTCTGCGTCGAGTTGGTGCCGAGCGAGAGGTTGAGGACTCGGATGCCGTACTCCTCGCGGAAGGACACGACCCACTGCACGGCGGCGAGCACCGTCGACACGTCGGCGGCGCCGTCCTTGCCGGCGATCTTGAGGGACAGGATGCGGGCGCCGGGCGCCATGCCCTTGTAGGTGCCTCCGGACGAGGCGCCGCTGCCGGCGATGATCCCGGCCATGAACGTGCCGTGACCGTAGGTGTCCGTGCAGTCCTTCTCGCCCGAGAGGTTCACGCACGCCTTCACGGCCCCGGTCATCCCGTCGCGTACGGGAACGACGGTCCCGGCCAGGTCCGGCACGGCCGAGACACCGGTGTCGATGAGGGCGACGGTGACGCCGGTACCGGTGTAGCCGCCGGCGTTGAGGGTCTCGGCCCCGACCACCTTCCGGTACACGGACGCCGTGGCCGACGAGGACGAGGCGGAGGCCTGGACCCGCACGGGGAGGTCGGGACTGACGATGAGCCCGCGACGGGCGGTGAGCGAGGCAAGCGAGCCGGCCGGCACCGTGGCGGCCACCCCGTCGACCAGCGGCAGGGCACGGGTGACCTCTCCACCAACCTGTGCGACTGCCGTCGCAGCACGCGAGCCGTCGCCGCGGGACTGCACGATGACGTGGGCCAGAGCGGCCTTGACGGGCGCAGCCAGGACCGGATGCTCGGCCGGGCTGCTGCCCGAACCCGGCTGTGTCGCACCGAGACACGCGGCCGCCACCATCGGAACTGCCAGGAACGCGGCTACCCGCAGGCCGCGTCGGGCCGAGATCGACATCCGCCACCCCTCCCTTGAGCGTCGGGAGCACTATCGGCTCTCCGGCCCGTGTTTGCCATAGCCCGATCGGACCAACCTGTCCTAGTCCTTTCGACGTTCCGTGGGAATCCGATCGCACTCGGCGCGAACGGTCCGAGACGCCGACGAATCCAGCTCGGGGCGTGACCGGATCGACCACTGTCCGTGGGTCCCTCTGTCGGTCGTGGCGTCCAGCGGCGGCCGTAGGTGGCCACCGCCGACCCGGAGCCGGCGGACCCGTACGATGGCCCACCCATGCCCGACACGGCGCTCGACCGAATCCGGAACTTCTGCATAGTCGCCCACGTCGACCACGGGAAGTCGACGCTGTCGGATCGGATCCTCGAGGCGACCAATGCGGTGGATCCCCGCGACATGCGCGAGCAGTACCTGGATTCGATGGAGCTCGAGCGCGAGAGGGGCATCACGATCAAGGCCCAGAACGTGCGGGTCGGATGGCGCGGGCACGTCCTGCAGCTCATCGACACGCCGGGCCACGTCGACTTCGGTTACGAGGTGAGCCGGAGCCTGGCCGCCTGCGAGGGCGTGGTGCTCCTCGTCGACGCCGCCCAGGGCATCGAGGCGCAGACGTTGGCCAACTGCTACCTGGCACTCGAGCACGACCTCGACATCGTGGCCGCCCTCAACAAGATCGACCTCCCGAGCGCAGAGCCCGAGCGGTACGCAGCCGAGATCGAGACCGTCCTCGGCATCCCCGCCGCGTCCATACTGCATATCAGCGCCAAGACGGGCCAGGGTGTCCCCGAGCTGCTCGACGCCGTGGTCGAGCGCATCCCGGCGCCCCAGGGCGACGCCGGCGCGCCACTGCGGGGGCTGATCTTCGACTCCTCCTACGACCAGTACCGCGGCGTCGTGAGCGCCGTGCGGATCTTCGACGGCACCCTCGACGCCGGGCAGCGGCTGCGGTTCATGCAGGCGGGCGCCACCCACGAGGTCGAGGAGATCGGCATCCGGACGCCGGCTCCGACGCCGGTGGCCAGCCTCGGTCCCGGCGAGGTCGGGTACCTCATCGCCGGCATCAAGGACGTGGGCGAGGCCCGCTCGGGCGAGACCGTCACCCTGGCCGGCCCCAGGGGCGCCACCGAGCCGCTCGCCGGGTACCGGGACCCGAAGCCGATGGTGTTCTGCGGACTGTTCCCCGTGGAGGGCGACGACTTCGCCGACCTGCGCGAGGCGCTGGAGAAGCTGCGCCTCAACGACTCGAGCTTCACGTACGAACCGGAGACGTCCGGGGCGCTCGGTTTCGGCTTCCGGTGCGGGTTCCTCGGCTTGTTGCACATGGAGATCGTCCGGGAGCGGCTCGAGCGGGAGTTCGATCTCGCCCTCATCGCCACGGCGCCGAGCGTCGCCTATATGGCCCACCTCACCAGTGGCGAGGTGGTCGAGGTCGACAATCCGAGCGCGATGCCGCCGTCCAACAAGGTGGATTCCATCGAGGAGCCATTCCTCACCACCACGATCCTGCTCCCGGCCGAGTACACCGGCACGGTCATGGATCTGTGCCAGACGCGCCGGGGCGACATGGTGAAGATGGAGTACCTGTCCCCCGAGCGCCTGGAGCTGGTGTACCGGGTGCCATTGGCGGAGGTGGTGGTGGACTTCTTCGACCAGTTGAAGAGCCGCACCAAGGGGTACGCCAGCCTCGACTACGAGCCGGCGGGGTACGAGCAGTCGGAGCTCGTGAAGATCGACATCCTGCTCAACGGCGTTCCCGTCGATGCGTTCTCCAGCATCATCCACCGGTCGAAGGCCGACGACTACGGGCGCAAGATGTGCGAGAAGCTCCGGGAGCTCATTCCGCGGCAGCTGTTCGACGTGCCCATCCAGGCCGCCATCGGGGGGCGATTCATCGCCCGCCAGACGGTCAAGGCCAAGCGCAAGGATGTGCTCGCCAAATGCTACGGGGGCGACATCACCCGCAAGCGCAAACTCCTTGAACGCCAGAAAGAGGGAAAAAAGCGGATGAAGAACATTGGTCGGGTGGAGGTCCCGCAGGAGGCCTTTGTCTCCGCCCTCCGGCTCGACGACGATTGATTTCGATGTTCGGGTGGTAGCACCCCTTCCCGATCGGCCGATCGTCTTCTACCCTCCCATGGAGGGGGAAGAAGGGGCTGGTGTGGGCTCGAAGGCGAACCGGCGCACGCCGCTCTCAGCGCGGATACGCAAGGTGGCGGCCCTGGCGGTCGCCGATGCGGCCGAGCACGTGCGCGCGGCCACGTGGGTCGTGGCCCGTACCGAGGGCGACGACCTCGTGGCCCTGTGCAGCGCCGGCGACGGGCGGCCGGCGGCGGCAGGCGAGCGGATCGTCGTGGAGCCGGGGACGGACCTTGTCGTTCCGCTGGTGCTGCCCGACGGGGAGCTGTTCGGTGCACTGTGCGGCCTCGGCCTCGGCGAGGCGCTCGCGGAGCCGGAGCTGGTCGGCCGCACCGCCCGGTGGGCCGACGCGCTGGCCGCCGTGGCGGGCGCCGAATGGGACGCCGAGATGCAGGCGGCCAGGGCCGAGAAGGTCGAGAAGCGGGCTCACCAGGTGGAGGTGGAAGCGCTCACCGACGCCCTCACGGGCGTGGCCAACCGCCGGGCGTGGGACCGGGCCCTCGACGCCGAGGAGCGCCGCCGCCGCCGCTACGGCGGCACGGCGGCGGTGATCGTGGTCGACCTCGACGAGCTGAAGCACATCAACGACACCCAGGGCCACCTCCACGGCGACCTGGTCCTGCGGATGGCTGCCCGCCTCATCCAACAATCCAGTCGCGAGAGCGACCTGGTGGCGCGCACGGGAGGCGACGAGTTCGCCGTCCTCGCCCTCAACTGCGAGGAGGACCAGCTCGAGATCCTCGTGTCGCGGTTGCGCAAGGCCCTCGACGCCGAGGGCGTGTCCGCCTCCGTGGGCGGTGCGTGCCGGCGCCCGTCGGCAGGGATGGCCGAGGCGTGGGCCGAGGCGGACGACACGATGTTCGAGGAGAAGGCCAGGCGCAAGGGCTGACGCCCCGGTGGTCGCCCGTCGGCGGCAGTGGCAGCATGAGCCGGTGACCAGCCCCCGGCAGATGCGCGTGGTGGTGGTCGGGCAGGGCTATGTCGGCCTCCCTCTGGCCATGCGGGCCGTCGAGGTCGGGCACACGGTCGTCGGCTTCGAGGTCGACGAGAGCCGCGTCAAGCGGCTGGCCGCGGCCGAGTCGTACGTGGAGGACGTCTCCGACGCGCAGCTGGCCGCCGCCCTGGCGTCGGGCCGATATGCGCCCACCGCCTCGGAGGCGGATCTCGAAGGGTTCGACGTGGCGGTAATCACCGTTCCCACCCCGCTCAAGGACGGCGTCCCCGACCTGTCGCACATCGAGGCCTCGGCCGCCGTGCTGAGCTCCCACGTCCGTCAGGGCGCCACTGTCGTCCTGGAGTCGACCACATATCCGGGCACCACGGAGGAGCTGTTGGCGCCCATCCTCGAGCAGGGTTCGGGTCTGGTGGCGGGCAGGTCCTTCCACGTCGGCTACAGCCCCGAGCGCATCGACCCCGGTAATCCGACGTGGGGGCTCGTGAACACCCCAAAGGTGGTCTCGGGCATTGACGGGCCGTCGCTGACCGCCGTCCAGGCGTTCTACGACTCCCTGGTGGACCGGACCGTCGCCGTCGCCGGCCCCAAGGAAGCGGAGCTCACGAAGCTCCTGGAGAACACCTTCCGCCACGTCAACGTGGCGCTCGTCAACGAGCTGGCCATGTTCGCCAGTGACCTCGGGATCGACGTCTGGGAGGCGATCGACGCCGCTTCCACCAAGCCCTTCGGCTTCATGCGCTTCACGCCGGGTCCGGGCGTCGGCGGCCACTGCTTGCCCATAGACCCGAGCTACCTGTCGTGGCGGGTGCGCCGGCGGCTGGGCCACAGCTTCCGCTTCGTCGAGCTGGCCAACGACGTGAACGATCACATGCCGGACTACGTCGTGCGCCGCCTGATTGTGGCGCTCAACCGCCGCCGGCTGGCGCTGAACGGTGCCCGGGTCCTCGTCCTCGGGCTCGCCTACAAGCGCAACACCGGTGACGCGCGCGAGTCGCCCTCGAGCGTGGTGGTGGAACGCCTTCTCGGCCTCGGGGCGGACGTGCGCGTCGCCGACCCCCACGTGGCCGACGCAGGGGTCGACGCCCGGGCCAGCCGGGTCGAGGCGTCGGCCGAAGAGGTGGCAGCGGCGGATGCCGTCGTCCTCCTCATCGACCACGACCGGTTCGACTACGACGTGGTGGCCATGGCCGCCTACGTGCTGGACACCCGCCGGCGCCTGGCCCCTGCCGCCAACGTGGAGTACCTGTAGCCCCTCGCATGACGGCGCCCGGCTCCCGGAGGGGGGCCGGAGCGTCAGGTGATGCGCACGGCCAGGATGGCGACGTCGTCCTGGCCGGGGTCGGGCGTGAGGGCGGAGATGATCCGATCGCACAGAGTGTCCATGCCGACGTTGGTATGGACCAGGGACGCCACGGTCGCCAGGAGGCTGGCCAGTCCCTCGTGCAGCGGCATGGCCGGCGACTCGACCAGCCCGTCGGTGAAGAACACGAGCAGGGACCCTGGCTCCAGCTCCACCTTGGACGACTGGTAGCCGGGGGAGTCGAGAACCCCGAGCGGCACGTTGGCGTCGAGGTCGAGGTAGGTCGGGGGACCGGACGGCGGCGCCAGGAGCACGGGGAGGTGGCCGGCGCTTACCGCCTCGAGGATCCGGCGGTCCATGTCGAGCACCACGTAGACGGCCGTGGCCATCGACGACGGGCTGACGCCCTGGAGGAGACGGTCGAGACTGGCCATCAAATCGGTCGGGCCCAGACCGTGCACCGCATAGGCCCGCATGGCGGTACGGAGCTGGCCCATGAGGGCTGCGGCCCTCGTGCCCCGGCCCACCACGTCGCCGACGGCCAGGCCGACGCAGCGGTCGCCGAGGACGAACACGTCGTACCAGTCACCCCCCACCTGCATGCCGGTGCTGCCCGGTCGGTAGGCCGGGGCCAGTGAGAGCCCCGGGACGTCGGGGAGCACCGAGGGCAGCAGGCTGCGCTGGAGCGTCTCGGCGATGCGGTGCTCGTGCTCGTAGCGCTCGGCGTTCTCGATGGCGACGGCGGCCAGCTGGGCCAGCTGCAAGAGGACGACCTCGTCGTCCTCGGTGAAGTCCCCGCTGATCTTGTCGTCGACCTGGATGATGCCGAGGGTGCGCCCGGTGCGCCCGGTGAGGGGCGCGGCCAACCAGCCCTCGAGCATCGGGTGGCCGGGCGGGACGTCGGAGAGCTGCGCGGCCGAGAGGGTGGTGGCGATCTCCCGCTTGGTCATGCGCACGGGCTGGTTGCGCTCCCATGTCGGGGGATAGAGCCCGGGCAGCTGCTTGCGCCGGCCGGACGGCGAATGGCCCTCGTACTTGGCGGACAGCGACAGGGAGTACCCGGCGTCGCCCGCGCCTCTGGCCGAGGTGATGGTCGTCTCGGCGGCGTGGGCGCCGATCACCTCCCGGGCGCTGTCGGTGATGACCCGGAGGATCTCCGACAGCGAAAGCGTCGAGTTGATCACTACCGCCGCGTCGGCCAGCTTGCGCAGCCTGCGGGCTTCGGACTCGAAGCGCTGGTCCAGGCGCGCCGCAAGCTGCTCGCCGTGCCGGCGCAGCTGCTGGGTCTTCTGGTACAGCTCGACGAACACCTCCACCTTGGCCCGCAGCAGCCCGGCGTCGAACGGCTTCGTCACGTAGTCGACGGCTCCCGACGAGAAGCCCTGCATGGCCGACGCCGTCTCCCGGCTGTATGCGGTGAGGAAGATGATCGGGATCTCCGCCGTGCGCTCCCGCTCCTTGATTCGGGCCGCCGTCTCGAAGCCGTCCATGCCGGGCATCTGCACGTCCAGCAGGATGAGGGCCACCTCGGACGTGAGCAGGTGCTTCAGGGCCTCCTCGCCGGAGCCGGCGCGCTGCAGCGTGTGGCCGAGGGGTGCGAGCACCGCCTCCAGGGCGACGAGGTTCTCGGGCCGGTCGTCCACCAGCAGGATGACGGGGGGGAGGTCGTCGGAGCCGAGATCGGTCATGCCGGGACCGCCGGAAGGGTGAAGCAGACGGTCACGCCGGCGTCGTCGTTGGGGGTCATCCAGATGCGCTGGCCGTCGCGCTCGATGATCTTCCGGCACACGGCCAGGCCGAGCCCCGTCCCGGGGTAGGGCTCGCCGTCGAGGCGTTCGAAGATCCCGAAGGCCCGTTCGACGTCGGCCGCCGGCAGCCCTCTGCCGTTGTCGGCGACCGACACGGTGACGGTCTTGCCGGTGGCCCGCGCGCACACCTCGACGGCGGGCGCCACCCCCGGGCGGGAGAACTTCACGGCGTTGCCGATCAGGTTCTGGAAGACCTGGGCGACGTCGGCCCTGCGGCCCATGGCCCGGCCCATCGTGCCGCGGTGCAGCGTGGCGCCGGCCGCGGCGATGGCCGGACCGAGGTTGTCCACGGCGATGGTGAGCGCGGCCTCGAGGTCCACCGGCTCGGGCGCGGTTGCACCGGCCCCTGCCCTGGCGTACGCCAGCAGGTCCGAGATCAATGACGACATGCGGGTGGCCGTCGTCGTGATCCGGGCCATCCACGACCGGACCTCGGGATCGTCGGCGGACTCGAGGCGGTCGCCCAGCAGCTCGACGAAGCCGGCGATGACCCGCAGCGGGTCCTGGAGGTCGTGCGAGGCGATGTACGCGAACTGCTCGAGATCGTGGTTCGAGCGCTCGAGGTCCGCCGTCTTGCGAGCCAGCTGCTCGGCCTGCTCCTGGAGCTGGCGGGTCTTGCGGTGCAGCTCGAGGAACAGGCCGACCTTGGCCCGCAGGATCTCCGCCTCGACCGGCTTGAAGATGTAGTCGACGGCGCCGGTGGCATAGCCGCGCAGCCGGTGCTCGAGGTCCTGGCTGATGGCGGTGAGGAAGATGATCGGGATGTCCGACGTGCGCTCGCGCTGCTTGATCCGCTCCGCCGTCTCGAACCCGTCGAGGCCCGGCATCTGCACGTCGAGGACGATGACGGCCACGTCGTCGGTGAGCAGGTGGCGGAGCGCTTCCTCGCCGGAGTGGGCCTGGAGCATGCGCTGCCCGAGCGGGGCCAGCACCGCCTCGAGGGCGAGGAGGTTCTCCGGCCGGTCGTCGACCAGCAGCAGGGCCGCATCGTCGGTGGTCACCGCGAGGCCAGCTCGTTGATGCGCAGGGCGATCTCCTCCACCGTCAGCACCTCGTCGACCACGCCGGTGGCGATGGCGGCGTCGGGCATCTCCCGCCGCACGGCAGTCTCGGGATCCTGCACGAGGGTGAGGCCGCCCCGCCGCTTCACCTGGCAGAGGCCGGAACAGCCGTCGGCGTTCGCCCCGGTGAGGACGACGGCGGTGGCCGCCTCCGCGTAGGCGTCGGCCGCCGACTCGAACAGCACGTCGATCGACGGGCGGCTGAAGTGGATGGGCGCGTCGATGGAGAGCGCGAAGCGACCCGGTTCCACCAGCAGGTGGTAGTCGGCCGGGGCCAGGTAGACGTGGCCCGGCTCGATCTCGTCCTTGTCCTCCGCTTCCGCCACGGGAAGGCGGCTGCGGCTCCGCAGGTAGCTCACCAGCGCGCCCTCCGGCCCGTTGGGGGCGCGGTGGAGGGCGGCGGCCACGGCCAACGGGCCTCCCGGGTCGAGGAGGGCGAGGAGCCGGCCGAGGGCGTCGAGCCCGCCCCACGACCCACCCACCACGGCCAGCCGGTAGCCCATCAGATGGTCCTCCGGTACAGCTTCTCCGTGGCGTCGAGCTCCTCGTACATGCCGGCGTGGGTGGTGAACCGGATCGACTCCTTGTGCCCGAGGGCGAGCACGCCCGACCGCGAAAGGCTCCGGTAGAAAAGGTCGTGCACGCGGTCCTGGAGCTCGCGGTCGAAGTAGATCATGACGTTGCGGCACACGATCAGATTGAACTCGTTGAACGAGTCGTCCGAGACGAGGTTGTGCTGGGCGAAGACGCAGTGCTCGAGCAGGCTCGGATCGAATCGGGCCCGCTCGCCGTACACCTTGTAGTAGTCCGAGAACGAGGCCGAGCCGCCGTAGGCCAGGTAGTTGGAGGTGAACTCCTGCATGCGCTCCAGCGGGAAGACGCCGTCTCGGGCCCGTTCCAGCACGGCTGCGTTGATGTCGGTGGCGTAGATCCGTGACCGCTCCTCGAGGCCGTGCTCGCGCAGCACGATGGCAAGGGCGTACGTCTCCTCTCCGGTCGAGCACCCGGGGTTCCAGATGCGCACGAAGGGATACGTCCGCAGCAGAGGGACGACCCTCTCGCGCAGCGCGGACCAGAACGACGGATCGCGGAACATCGAGGTGACGTTGATCGACAGGTCGAGCAACAGCCGTTCCATGCACGCCGGGTCGTGCAGGACCTGCTCCTGGAGACCCGACAGCGTGGCCAGCCCCTCCTCCATCATCCGCCGCCACATGCGCCGCTTGATCGAGGCCTTGGCGTAGCCGCGGAAGTCGTAGCCGTAGTGGTGGGCGAGCCCGTCGAGCAGAAGCTGCAGCTCGAGATCCTCGAGGTCCTCACGCGGCACGGAGGAGCTAGCCGTACAGCCACACGCGGATCAGCGACAGCAGCTGGTCGACGTCGACGGGCTTGGTGATGTAGTCCGACGCACCCGCCTTGATGCTCTTCTCCCGGTCGCCCTTCATGGCCTTGGCCGTGAGGGCGATGATCGGCAGCTTCTTGAAGCGGGGGATGCGACGGATGGCCGACGTCGTCTCGTACCCGTCCATCTCCGGCATCATGATGTCCATCAGCACCAGGTCGACGTCGGGATGCTGCTTCAGCACGGCGATGCCGTCCTTTCCGTTCTCGGCGAACAACACCGTCATGCCCTGGCGCTCCAGCACGCTGGTGAGGGCGAAGACGTTGCGCACGTCGTCGTCGACGATCAGCACCCGCTTGCCGGTGAGGAGCGACGCGTGCGACCGGAGCTGCTCCAGCATCAGGCGTTGATCGTCCGGCAGCTGGCTCCCCGGCTGGTGGAGGAAGAGGGTGACCTCTTCCAGCAGCCGGTCGGGCGACCTGGCGTCCTTCACGATGATGCTCTCGGCGTACTTGGACAGGCGGGTCTCCTCGCGCCGGGTGAGGTCCTTGCCCGTGTACACGATCACGGGCACCGTCACGAACCGCTCGTCGGACTTGATCCGCTCGAGCAGGGAGAACCCGCTCATCTTCGGCAGCTTCAGGTCGAGGACGACGCAGTCCACCTTCCTCGCCTCGAGCACCGATTCGGCTTCCTCGCTCGACGCCACGGCGGTGATGTCCACGCGGGGCCCGCCACCGAGGAGGGCGACGACCGCCTGGCGCTCCGTGTCGTCGTCCTCCACCACGAGCAGGTGGCGGCTGCCCTCCTCGAGGTACGCACCGAGGCGGTCGACGGCCGCGGCCAGGCCGGTGGCGTCGACGGGCTTGACGGTGAAGCCGAAGGCGCCCGAACGCAGCGTGCGCCACCGGGCGTCCTCCGAACCGATGACGTGGACCGGGATGTGGCGGAGGGCGGCGTCGCGCTTGAAGCGTGCCAGAACCGTGTCGCCCTCGGCGTAGGGCAGCTCGGCGTCGACGACGATGGCGTCGGGGTGGACCTCCGACGCCAGCGCCAGGCCGGCGCTGCCCCGCGTCGCCGCCAACACCTTGAAGCCGCGCTCGCGGCCGAGGTCGACCAGCAGCCGGCCGATGCCGTCGTCGCCGGCGATGGCGAGGAGGATGCGGTCGCCGTCGAGCAGAGCCGCCCGGTCGTCGGGGATGTCCGTGGCCAACGGCGGCGCCGCGTCGAGCTGGGTGGCCGGCTGCACCGCACGGGGGAGGGCGGGCGACGACGCCGCGACGGGTGCCGGCGGGTCGAAGGCGGGAGGGGTGGGGGCGTCGGGCGGTGGCACGTACACCTCGGGCAGGTACAGCGTGAAGGAGCTGCCCTCCCCGAGCGTGCTGGTCGCCCGGATCTCGCCGCCCAGGAGGCGGGCGATCTCCCGGCTGATGGACAAGCCCAGCCCGGTGCCGCCGTAGCGGCGGCTGGTCGTCCCGTCCGCCTGCTGGAAGGCCTCGAACACCAGCCGGAGCTTGTCGCCGGCGATCCCGATCCCGGTGTCGGTGACGGTGAAGGCGACCACCTTCCCGGCGTCGACGAGCACGGGGTTGGCGTAGCGGATCTCGGCCGGTGCAGGCCCGACCGTGAGCGCCACCGACCCCCGCTCGGTGAACTTGAAGGCGTTCGACAACAGGTTGCGCAGGACCTGGTGGAGCCGCTGCTCGTCGGTGACCACCCGCTCGGGCACATCGTCGAGGCGCGAGATGGTGAACTCCAGCCGCTTCTCGTCGGCCACGGGACGGAAGTTCTGCTCGACCACGCCACACAGGTTGGCGACGGCGACGTCGGCGAGGACGACGTCCATCTTCCCCGCCTCCACCTTGGACAGGTCGAGGATGTCGTTGATGAGCTCCAGGAGGTCGCTGCCGGCCGTGTGGATCGTCCGGGCGAACTCCACCTGCTTGTCGGTGAGGTTGCGGTCGGCGTTGTCTGCGAGGAGCTTGGCCAGGATCAGCAGGCTGTTGAGCGGCGTGCGCAGCTCGTGGGACATGTTGGCGAGGAACTCCGACTTGTACTTCGAGCTCAGGGCGAGCTGCTGGGCCTTCTCCTCCAGCCCGAGGCGCGCCATCTCGATCTCGCGGTTCTTGACCTCGATGCTCCGGTTCTGCTCGGCCAGGAGGCGGGCCTTCTCCTGCAGCTCCTCGTTGGTCTGCTGCAGCTCCTCCTGCTGCTGCTGGAGCAGCTCCTCGGACGCCTTGAGCGACGCCGCCTGCGACTCGAGCTCGGCGTTGGAGCGGCGCAGCTCCTCCTGCTGGGCCTGCAGCTCCTGGGCGAGACGCTGCGACTCGGAGAGGAGCTCCTCGGTGCGGGTGTTGGCGATGATGGTGGACAGG
This sequence comes from Acidimicrobiales bacterium, assembly GCA_036262515.1. Classification (GTDB taxonomy): domain Bacteria; phylum Actinomycetota; class Acidimicrobiia; order Acidimicrobiales; genus JAHFUS01. The sequence continues at coordinate 17,960 of DATAIT010000044.1, forward strand.
ACCACGCCGATGGTCTCGATCACCTGCTCGAGGAACGTCTGGTTCACCTCGGTGAACGGGCGCAGCGCACCCAGCTCGATGACGCCGAGCACCTGCTCCTCGAACAGGATCGGCAGCACGATCACGTTGACGGGGGCGGCCTCGCCGAGCCCGGAGCTGACCTTGACGTAGTCGGCCGGCGCCTCGGTGATGAGGATGGTGGTCTTCTCCAGGGCAGCCTGGCCCACCAGCGACTCGCCGAGCTTGAAGCTGTTGGGGACGTTCTTGCGGGCCTTGTAGCCGTAGCTGGCGACGAGGCGGAGCTGGGGCTCCTGGTCGCTGTTCAGGTCGTTCATGAAGAAGGCGCCGTGCTGGGCGGACACCGTGGGCGTGAGCTCGGACATGATGAGACGGGACACGGCCTGGAGGTCGCGCTGGCCCTGCATGAGGCCCGAGATGCGGGCCAGGTTCGACTTGAGCCAGTCCTGCTCCTCGTTGAGCCGGGTCGTCTCGGCCAGGTTGCCGATCATCTGGTTGATGTTGTCCTTGAGCTCGGCCACCTCCCCCTGGGCCTCCACCGCGACCGACCGGGTGAGGTCGCCCTGGGTCACGGCGGTGGCCACCTCGGCGATGGCCCGCACCTGGGTGGTGAGCGAGCCGGCCATGATGTTCACGTTGCCGGTGAGGTCGCCCCACGTCCCGGAGACCCCCTTTACCCTTGCCTGGCCGCCGAGCTTGCCCTCGGTGCCCACTTCGCGGGCCACACGGGTGACCTCGGCGGCGAAGGACGAGAGCTGGTCGACCATGGTGTTGATGGTGTTCTTCAGCTCCAGGATCTCGCCCCGCACGTCGACGGTGATCTTCTTCGACAGGTCGCCGTTGGCCACCGCGGTGGTGACCTGGGCGATGTCACGCACCTGAGCGGTCAGGGAGTCGGCCATGATGTTCACGTTGTCGGTGAGGTCCTTCCACGTCCCCGACACGCCCTTCACCCGGGCCTGACCGCCGAGCTTGCCCTCGGTGCCCACGTCACGGGCGACGCGGGTCACCTCGTCGGCGAACGACGACAGCTGGTCCACCATGACGTTGATGGTGTTCTTCAGCTCGAGGATCTCGCCCTTCACGTCCACGGTGATCTTCTGGCTCAGGTCGCCGCGGGCCACGGCCGTGGTGACCTGGGCGATGTTGCGCACCTGGCTCGTGAGGTTGGACGCCATGTAGTTGACGTTGTCGGTCAGGCCCTTCCACGTGCCGGACACGCCGCGCACCTGGGCCTGGCCGCCGAGCTTGCCCTCGGTGCCCACCTCGCGGGCCACGCGCGTGACCTCGTCGGCGAACGACGACAGCTGGTCGACCATCACGTTGATCGTGTTCTTCAGCTCGGCGATCTCGCCCCGCACGTCGACGGTGATCTTCTGCGTGAGGTCGCCCTTGGCCACGGCGGTGGCCACCTGGGCGATGTTGCGCACCTGGTTGGTGAGGTTGGAGGCCATGAAGTTGACGTTGTCGGTGAGGCCCTTCCACACGCCGGACACGTTCGGCACCTCGGCCTGCCCGCCCAGGCGGCCCTCGGTGCCCACCTCGCGGGCCACCCGGGTGACCTCGTCGGCGAACGACGAGAGGGTGTCGGTCATCGAGTTGATCGTCTCGGCCAGGGCGGCCACCTCGCCCTTGGCCTCCACGGTGATCTTCTGGCTGAGGTCGCCGCGCGCCACGGCGGTGGCCACCTGGGCGATGTTGCGCACCTGGCTGGTGAGGTTGCCGGCCATGGAGTTCACCGACTGGGTGAGCTGCTTCCACGTGCCGCTCACGCCCTCGACCTCGGCCTGGCCGCCGAGCATGCCCTCGGTGCCCACCTCTCGGGCCACGCGGGTGACCTCGTCGGCGAACGACGACAGCTGGTCGACCATCGTGTTGATGGTGCCCTTCAGCTCGGCGATCTCGCCCTTTACGTCCACGGTGATCTGCTGCGTGAGGTCGCCCCTGGCCACGGCGGTGGTGACCTGGGCGATGTTGCGCACCTGGTCGGTGAGGTTGGACGCCATGTAGTTGACGTTGTCGGTCAGGTCCTTCCAGGTGCCCGACACGCCCTTCACCTCGGCCTGGCCGCCCAGCTTGCCCTCGGTGCCCACCTCGCGGGCCACCCGGGTGACCTCGTCGGCGAACGACGACAGCTGGTCGACCATGGTGTTGATGGTGTTCTTCAGCTCCAGGATCTCGCCCCGCACGTCGACGGTGATCTTCTGGGACAGGTCGCCGCGGGCCACCGCGGTGGTGACCTGGGCGATGTC
>DATAIT010000045.1 GCA_036262515.1 Acidimicrobiales bacterium
GGATGTCGCCCACCTGCCAGGTGACCGGCTGTGACGTGGTGGCCCGCTTGGAGACCGACCACCGCCTCGACTGGGCCGACACCCACATGACCCTGCTCGAGTGGCTCGAGCGCATGTGCACCGCCCACCACGACAAGAAGAACCTACGAGGGCTGGGCCCTGGTGGCCGGCAAGGGCAAGCGCGACATGGTGCCGCCCGACGACCCCCGGCACCCGAAGAACCAGGACCCGGGCGGATGAGACAGGACGGCCGGCTGCGCGGGGACCGCTGTGTGGCTGTCGAGTCCGAGAAGGCTCGGCACCTTCTGCGCTCGCCGGCGCCGGCTCCAACCCGCCGGCTCCAGCCCGCCACCGCCTCCGCCGCCGGCCCGGCGCCGCCTCCGCCGCCGGCCCCAGCCCGGCGCCGGCTCGCAGCCCGGCTCCGGACCCACTGCGAGAGCGGCGAAGCGTACATTCGGTCCGTGGGTCTTTCGGTCTCGCTGCTTGACTCCGAGCTGACAGTCGACCCCGGAGGCTTCGTCCGCACGGAGGTGCGGATCCGCAACTCGGGCAGTCGCACAGCGCGGGTGCGTCTCCGCGTCGCCGGCCCGGCTGCGACGTGGTCGTGGGTGGTGCCGCCCGAGCAGGACGTCGCCGCCGGTGCCGAGTCGGTGATGACGCTGGGGTTCCGGGTTCAACGGACCTCCATCCCGGCGGCAGGCGAGCTCGCCTTCGAGGTGGTGGCGACCCCTGCCATCGGCCACGACTCCGAGAGCGGGGCGCGAGAGCGCATCGCCGAGGCGCTCGTCGGACGTGCCGCAGGCAGCCTCACGGTCACCCCGTTCCGGGAGGTGATCGTCGAGCTGGACCCTCCGGATACCCGCACGGGCGTCCCGACCGACCATGTGGTGGTCGTCGACAACCGTGGGAACACCCCGATGGTCACGACCCTCGAGCCGAGGGGCGACGCCGCCGTGGAGATGGTGTTCGGATCGACCGAAGTGGAGACGTCGCCGGGCGAGCGGCACCCGGTTCCGGTCCGGGTACGGCCCCGATCGCAGCCGCTGTTGCGGCCGCGATCGCTCCCGTTCGCCGTGGCGGCCACGTCGGGGGACGGGGATCCGGTCACATTGTCCGGGGAGCTGGAGCACCCGGCCCGGTTGTCGCCACCGACCGCCGTCGCCGTGGTCGTGGCTGTCCTGGTGATCGCGGCCGGCCTCCGGTTCAGCGTGCTGGCCCCCGACGACGCGCCGGCCACCGACGTGGCGGCGGCCGACAACGCCGCATCGGCCGGCACGGCGGAACGGGCCGCTTCGAGTGACCTGTCCTCTGGGCACGGCCCATCCGGTGGCCACGGCGGTTGCGCCGCCGACGGCCACCGTGACACCAGGGCGACCGGGCTCACTCCGGACCAGATCCCGAGCCTTCCGCCCGACTACGCCTTCTTCCAGGTCGCGTCGGACAACTGCTCACCCGTGCGCTGGAACCCGTGCAAGCCCATCCACTACGTGATCAATCCGGCCAACGCCCCGGCCACCGGCGTGGCCGACACGCGGGAGGCGTTCAAGCGCCTCGCCGCCGCGACCGGCATGACCTACGTCGACGACGGGCTCACCGACGAGGACAGCCAGGGCGACCGGGCGTACCAGCCGGATCGCTACGGCGATGTGTGGGCGCCGATCCTCGTCCACTGGATGTCGAACAGCAGGGCCCAGGGCGACATCCAGGTGATCGGCGGCGGCTTCCCGACCCAGGTGGGGGACGTCTATGTGACGGGCAACCTCTTCCTCAACCCGAACGTGGTCACCAACACGGAGACTCGGAGCACGGTGGCCGGTGGATTCGACGACGGCTCGGTGGGAATCGGTGCCATCGGTCCCGAAGGCGTCACCTGGGGGCGGGTGATCCTCCACGAGCTGGCCCACATCACCGGCCTCGGGCACGTGAGCGTTCCCTCGAACCTCATGTACCCCGAGACCAGCGACCAGACCGGCGCGGCGGGGTTCTCGCAGGACGACCTCGCCGGCATGAAGCTGCTCGGCCGCGACGCCGGCTGCCTCGAGACCCCGAAGCCCGGCCCGTTGCCCGACCCCCGCACCGCCCGCCGCCCGTAGCAGACGGCCGAACCCCCGAACCCCGAACCCCCGCACGGCCCGCCGCCCGCCGCAGACCTCCGCAAAGCCTGGCTCCCGTCGGGCCGGCGTCTCCGGCCCGGGTCAGGCGACGGGTCGCCGCCGGTCCATGGCCACCTGCAGGGTGACGAGCAGGACGATGGTCACGAGCAGGGCGACGACGAAGCTGGTGACGGCCCAGTCGGGCCCGACGAAGTCCCGACGCACCCGCAGGGCGCCGAGCCCAACGAGCACGAGCCCGAGGGTGGCCGTCTGCATCGGGATCCGGAAGCAGCTCCAGCGGTCCTCGAAGGCGAAGCACAGCCAGGTGACGGCCGGGAAGGCGACGAAGGCGCTGATCGACCGGGCCGTGAGCGGGGTGATCGTCCACGGAAAGGACTTGAGCGCCGCCTCGGGGTCGACGAACAGCGCGGCGGCCACACACAGCTGGCCCGCCCCGCCGAACGCCACGGCCCGGCGCAGCCCGGCAGGGATGCGCACGTCGCCGGCCTCGAGGCCGCCGGGGTCCGTCCGCTGGTTGTTCCGCCACAAGAGCGGGAGGAGTGGCGGCGTGATGATGTACAGGGCCAGCCACGCCCAGAACGAGACGTGGCCGTGGTTGAACTTGTCCCAGTGCAGGATCGTGGCCAGCAGGAGCATGCTCGTGAACACGGTGGTGGCGAGGAAGCCCACCGCCACCCGGTGCCAGCGCCGGTCCAGGGCGACCCGGAAGAAGAAGTAGGCCCCCGACACGTAGCCGCCGCCCATCACGATGGCCGACATCCTCGGCTTGATGGTCCACGCCCACAGCGCCTTGGTGTGGGTGGGAAACAGGTAGAGGATCGTCCACGCCGCCACCAGCACGGGCACGATGCACACGGCCGTCCACCAGGTGGGCGCGAGCAGACGGTCGGTGCGTTCGCCCCCTTGTGCCGTGACATCGGTCACGCCTCGACGTTGTACCGGGTTTCTCGGACGCGCGCCAGAGAGCACCGGTTGTGGCGCCGAACGAGCAGCGGAGTAATTTCGGCCGAAGGTGAGCGACGGGGCGATGGCGCGCGAGATCGAGGAGGGAGACGAAGCAGCAGCGCCCTACCCGCCCGGGCTGAAGGGCGACCTGGCCAAGCTCTTCTCGCCTACCGGCACGCACCAGGGCAAGCCCGACCTCCGGGCCGCCGCCCGTCGGGTCCTCACCCGGCCCGGCCCGCTGGCCCTGGTGCTGTACCGGACGTCCAACAAGCTGTGGACGTCCGGGCACCCGGCGCTGGCCGAGGGTGTCTGGCGGCTGAACCTCTTCCTCACGGGAGCCGACATCCACCCGGCGGCCGAGATCGGCGGCGGTCTGCGCCTCACTCACACCTCCGGCCTGGTCATCGGCAGGGGCGCCCGGCTGGGATCGGACATGAACGTGCTGCACGGCGTCACCATCGGCGGGTCGGGCAAGCGGTGGTTCGACCCCTCCTTTGAGGACGGCCTGCCCGAGATCGGCGACGGCACCGAGATCTGGGCCGGGGCCAAGGTGCTCGGGGCGGTGAAGGTCGGCCGGCGGTGCCACATCGGCGCCAACGCGGTGGTGACCCGCGACCTGCCGGACGGCGCGTCCTATACGGTCGGCCAGCCCGTGCGCGACCTCCGCCGGCGGGTCGAGGAGCTGGAGGCGCAGGTGCGGGAGCTGCAGACGAAGCTGGAGAGTCCGTGACCGCAGTCCTGGGACTCAACTGCTTCAGCCACGACACCTCGGCGTGCCTGCTGGTGGACGGGGCGGTGGTCGCCATCGGCGAGCAGGAGCGGTTCGACCGCGACCAGCACACCAAGCACTTCCCCCACGCCGCCATCGCCTACTGCCTCCAGCAGGCGGGCCTCGGCATCGACCAGGTCGACGCCGTCGCCTTCGCCCACCACGGCGGCCTCGACTTCGCCCGGGGAACGGCCGATGCCGTGGCCCGGATGGCGCCCAAGCGGCTGGGCGCCCAGGCGTACACCGACGCACGTCTGGTGCTCAAGGAGCGCAGCTTCCGCCGCATCTGGGGCTACAAGGGGAAGGTCTTCCACGTCGGCCACCACGACGCACATGCGGCCAGCGCCTTCTTCTCGAGCCCCTACGACCGGGCGGCCGTGCTGACCCTCGACCGCGGCGGAGACTTCCTGTCGACGACCATGGCGGTGGGCGAGGGGAACCGGCTGCGCCAGATCGGCATGGTGCGCAACCCGCACTCCCTCGGCGAGGTGTACACCGCTTTCACCTGGCTGCTGGGCTTCCGGCCCAACGCCGACGAGGGAAAGCTCATGGGGCTGGCGCCCTACGGGCGCGACGTTCTGGCCAAGGACATCCGCGACCTCGTCCACCTCCGCGACGACGGGCGTTTCAAGGTCAACCTCCACTGGTTCCGCTACCAGCGCGAGGGTGGTTCGTTCTCCAAGGCCGGACTGGCCCGCTTCGGCCCGCCCCGGGTCCCCGAGTCCGAGATCACCGACCGCCACCAGGATCTGGCCTACGCCTGCCAGGATCTGGTGGAGGAGGCGGGGCTGCACGTGGCCCGGGCCGTGCGGAAGGCCACCGGCATGGAGCGGTTGTGCCTGGCCGGGGGCGTGGCGCTCAACTCGGTGATGAACGCCCGCGTCCTGGCCGAGGCCGGCTTCGACGAGATGTACGTGCAACCGGCGGCATCCGACGCCGGCAACGCCCTGGGCGCCGCCGCGTGGGTGTGGCACCACGAGATGGGCCAGCCCCGGGGCTGGTCGATGGAGCACGCCTTCTGGGGCCCCAGCTGGACCGAGCGCGACTGCGCGGCGGCCCTGTCCGCCCGCGGCCTGGAGACCCGCAAGGTCGCCGACCCAGCGGCCGAGGCGGCTGAGCGAGTGGCGGCCGGGAAGGTCGTCGGTTGGTTCCAGGGGCGCTCGGAGATCGGGCCCCGTGCCCTGGGCGCCCGCTCGATCATCGCCGACCCCCGCCGGGCCGAGATGGTGGAGACGGTGAACGCCCGCATCAAGCGGCGGGAGGCGTTCCGTCCCTTCGCCCCGAGCGTGCTCGACGAGCGCGGCTCCGAGTACTTCGAGAACTACTCGCACAACCCGTTCATGCTGCTGGTGCTGCCGGTGCGCCCCGAGAAGCGCTCGGTGATCCCGGCCGTCACCCACGTGGACGGCACCGGCCGCATGCAGAGCGTGAGCCCGTCGTTCAACCCGGCGTACCACCGGCTGATCTCCGAGTTCGACCGCCGCACCGGCGTCCCGGTGGTCCTCAACACGAGCTTCAACCTCCGGGGCGAGCCCATGGTGAACCGGCCCGAAGAAGCGGTGGAGGACTACCTCAAGAGCCAGATGGACGCCCTGTTCCTCGGCGACCTGATGGCCGAGAAGGCGCCGGCGCCCTGAGCGACGAGGCGGTGCGCAGGACGGCTCCCGCGCCGGGAGGTCAGCCCTGCAGCGTCAAAAGGTCGCGCTGGCCCTCGGTGGAGGCCCGGCGCAGCTTGGCCAGCGCCTTCGACTCGATCTGGCGGATCCGCTCGCGGGTGACGTTGAACCGCTGGGCCAGCTCCTCGAGCGTGCGGGGGGCACCCCGGTCGAGGCCGTAGCGGAGGAACAGCACCTCGCGCTCGCGCTCGCCGAGGGAGGCCAGCATCACGCCGACGGCCTCCGGCAGCAGGCCGGCGAGGACCTGCTCGTCCGGCGCCGGCGCGTTGGCGTCCTCGACGGTGTCGCCCAGCTCCATGTCGCCTTCGGAGCCGAGACTCTCGGAGAAGGACCGGGGCGAGCTGAGGTGGGGGAGCAGGTCCTCCACCTGGCGCAGCGGGAGGTCGACGATGGCGGCCAGCTCGGCCGAGCTGGGCTGGCGGCCGTGCAGCCGCTCGAACTCGGAGGTGGCCTTGCGCATCCGCATCACCTGGTCGCCGGTGTGCACGGGCAGGCGGATGGTGCGTCCGTTGTTGGCGATGCTGCGCGTCATGGCCTGGCGGATCCACCAGCTGGCGTAGGTGGAGAACTTGAACCCGCGTCGCGGGTCGAACTTCTCCACCGCCCGCAGCAGGCCCAGATTGCCCTCCTGGATGAGGTCCAGCATGGGAAGCCCCGACGAGCGATACCGGCGCGCCAGCGACACCACCAGGCGAAGGTTGCTCTGGACGAACTTCGTGGTGGCGTCGTCCCCGGCGCGAACGCGCTTCTTCAGGGCCTTGATACGGGCCGGCGTGGGAGCGGCCGCATCGGACAGTTCGGTGGCCGCCGCCTTGCCGTCGGCGACGAGCTCGCCGAGGCGGACTTCGTCATCACGGGTCAGCAGCGGATGGACGCTGATGTCCTGGAGGTAGATCCCCACCAGGTCGTCATCGCCCGTCTGCGCTCTGCTTGGTGCCAACCCACTCCTCCGCATGTAGTCGCGCCGCCAGCCCGGCGAGACGATTATCCATGATTCGGCACGACCCGGCTATCGACGGGCTGCCTTGGGGCGATTCGTCAGTTCCCGAGCGGTGTCCGGAGCAGGTTGAGGGCGAGGAGCAGCACGATGCCCCACAGGATGAACCAGATGGATGCGGCCACGATCAGGCCGAGAAGGCACCCGGGCGGGAGCTCTCGCATGCGGGGAATGCCCTCGCTGAACGAGAAGCGCTCGCCCTCCTCGGAGAGGACGCCCGTGAAGAGGACGAACAGCACGCCGCCGAAGACGACGCACAGGACCACCAGAAAGATCAGCAACCCGGTTCATCCTCATGCGCAGTCGGCCAGCCGTCCCCGGGCGCGGGACGACGCTGGATGTGGCGCCCGGCCGGGCGGCGCGGGCGGGCGCAGCCTACCCGGGACGGCCCCTCCGCGACACTCGCCGCGACGAGCGCGCGTGACAGACTGACCCCTCGTGGAGAGCCCGTTTCTCGCCCGAATCGCCGCCATCCTGCTCGCCTTCGCCGCTGCCGCACCCGTCGTCGTCGTGGCCCTCGTGATGGTCGCGCTGACGACGCTGCCCGTTCCGGACAAGCTGCCGACGGCCCGGCCGCCGGGAGGCAGCCAGATCAGCCGCGTGTTCGACGTGAACGGCGAGGAGATCGGCCAGTTCACCGAGTTCGAGCAGAACCGCCCGGTGAAGCCGGCCGACATCCCCGACCACCTGAAGAAGGCGGTGGTGGCGGCCGAGGACAAGAACTTCTACTCCCACAGCGGCGTCGACTTCGCGGCCACGATCCGCGCCCTCATCGCCGACCTGCGTGGCCAGGAGGTCGTCCAGGGTGGTTCCACGATCACCCAGCAGTACGTGAAGGCGGCGTACACGACCGGTGAGCGCACCATCGCCCGCAAGGTCCGCGAGGGCATCCTGGCCCGGCAGCTGTCGCGGAAGGCGAACAAGGACGAGATCCTCTTCAAGTACCTGTCCTCGATCTACCTGGGCGAGGGCGCGTACGGGGTGGGGGCCGCCTCGGAGACCTACTTCCGCAAGCAGGTGAGCGAGCTGACGCTGTCCGAGTCCGCCCTGTTGGCCGGGCTCATCCCGGCGCCCAGCCGCTACGAGCCGCGGGCCAACCCCGGGTCGGCCGAGGTCAAGCGCCAGTTGGTCCTCGACCGCATGCTCGAGGAGGGGTTCATCTCGGAGGAGGAGCACGCCAAGGCTTCACAGGAGCGCGTGTGGCTGGCCGCCAACGGGCCGCTCACCAGCCGGCCCGTCACCAACGTCTATCCCGCCCGGCAGAACTTCACCAAGTACCCCTACTTCGTCGACTACGTGCGCCGGTACCTCGAGGAGAAGCTGGGGCGCGACGCCGTGTACCGGGGCGGGCTGGAGATCCGCACCACCATCGACCCCCGGCTCCAGGACGCGGCCGAGCGGGCCACCTCCGAGAGCCTCATCGGGGTGGACCAGGCCATCGAGATGGCGCTGGTGTCCGTGGAGCCGCAGACGGGCTACGTGAAGGCGATGGTGGGCGGACGTGACTTCCTGGCGCCCGGCGGCCAGGTCAACCTGGCCCTCGGGAAGTGCGCGCTGGCGCCTGCGGCGGTACGCAGCAAGGTCGACGTTCCGGCCTCGTGCTGGGACCCCAAGGCCGTCACAGTGGAGGGCGGTGGCACGGGCCGCCAGCCCGGATCGTCGTGGAAGCCGTTCGTGCTGGCCGCCGCCTTCGCCAAGGGGATCTCCGACAAGAAGGTGTACTCGGCGCCGAGCCACTACCGCATCCCGCACTGCACGGGGGAGAAGGGCTGCGTCATCGAGAACTTCGAGGGCACGTCCGGCGGTCGGGCCACCCTTCGGGAGGCCACGGAGCACTCCTACAACACCGTCTACGCCCAGGTGATCGGTGAAGTGGGCGTTCCCGAGGTCGGCGAGATGGCCAAGAAGCTCGGGATCACCTCGGCATGGGTGGCCAACCCCGAGGTGCACGGGCCGAGCTACGCGCTGGGAGCGCAGGAGGTGGCGCCTCTCGACATGGCGTCCGCCTTCGGCGTGTTCGCCAACAGCGGCATCCGCAACGACCCCACGCCGGTCGTGTGGGCGAAGCGGCCGGACGGGAAGTTCGCCGTGGACAACCGTCAGCCCCAGGGCCGGCGGGTCCTCGCCGAGATCATCGCCGACAACGTCACCGACGTCCTCAAGGGCGTCATCACCGGGGGCACCGGTACCAGGGCCAACATCGGCCGGCCGGCGGCCGGCAAGACCGGTACGGCCCAGGAGTTCCGCGACGCCTGGTTCATCGGGTACACACCCACGCTGTCCGCCGCCGTGTGGATCGGCAACAAGGCCAAGCCGACCCCGCTGCGCAACGTGAAGGGGTTGGAGCGCGTCACCGGCGGGTCGATCCCCGCCGAGACGTGGAAGCTGTTCATGGACGAGGCCATGAAGGACGTGCCCGTGTCGGACTTCCCGGTTCCCATTCCGCTGGAGTCGACCTCGACGACGGCCACCACGCTGTTCCCGCCCTCGACCACCACCGTCCCGTACCGGTACGAGGACACGACGACCACCTTCGACACGACGCCCACCACCCTGCCGGAGGAGACGACCACCACGACGTTCCCGGCGACGACCACGACCACGATCAGGCGCTGCGGACTGCTGCTCGTCTGCTGAGGGCTCCGCCCGGCGCGCCGCCCCCGCCGGCGGCGATCAGGGGACGGTGACGGTGAGGGGCACGGTGGTCGTCGTGGTGGACGACGCCGTGGTCGTGGTGGACGGAGCCGCCGTCGTGGTGGTTGCCGCAGTGGTGGTTGTGGTGGCCGCCGTGGTCGACGTGGTGGACGACGAGCTCGAGGTCGTCGACGAGCTGGTGGACGTGGGCAGCGTGGTGGTCGCCGGGTCCTCGGTGCCGTCGTCGTCCTGGGCCTGCGCCCAGAGGACGACACCGAGCACGACGATCAGCAGACCCAGCAGGATCAATGTGGCCAGCGCCCAGTTGAACGGCGGCGGCCCGACCGGTGCGTACGCCGGACGATCGTCGCGCCCGTCGTCGACGATCCGCTCCTCGCGCTCGACCGTCCGCGCCGTGGGAAGGACGCGCGTGGCGTCGGGCGGCGGGGGCGCAACCGGCGGGACGGCGGGCGCCGTCGGCTCCGGTTCGGCCGGGACGGCGACGCCGCGGGGCGCTCCGCAGTTCGTGCAGAATCGCGCGTCAGGCGCGAGCTGCGCGCCGCAGGAGGCGCAGAACGCCCCTGCGCCGGACTCGCGGCCGGCGTCGGGGCCGGGCGGCGGCGGGTGGTCGCTCATGGGGGCATTCTTGCCCGTGCCGCGTCCCAATGCCGTCACCGACACGTAGGGTTGCGGCCGTGACCAGCCAGAACACCACGGTGGAGGCGCTCGGCGTGGCCGTCGCCGCCCAGGTGCCCGTTCTGCTGTGGGGTGCGCCGGGCACCGGGAAGTCGTCGGTCATCCGGGCCCTGGCCGACGCCATGGGCTGGCCGTGCGAGACCGTGATCGCCGCCATCCGCGAGCCCTCGGACTTCTCCGGCCTGCCCGTCGTCGTCGGCGGGGTGGTGCAGTTCGCGCCGCCTCGGTGGGCCGAGCGGCTGTCGGCGGCCGGACGGGGCCTCCTGTTCCTCGACGAGATCTCCACCGCCCCGCCGGCCGTCCAGGCCGCCCTGCTGCGCGTCGTGCTCGAGCGGGTGGTCGGCGACATCGAGCTCCCGGGCGACGTCGTCGTGGTGGCGGCGGCCAACCCGCCCGAGCAGTCGGCCGACGGCTGGGACCTCTCGGCGCCGCTGGCCAACCGCTTCTGCCACCTCGACTGGTCGGTGGAGCCGGCCGTGTTCGCCCAGGGCCTGGCCGGGGGCTGGGATCCCCCGGTGGTGCCCGCACTGCCCCCGGGATGGGAGCAGGGCGTGGGCCACACGCGCAGCCTCGTGTCGGCGTTCGTGACCGTCCGCCCCGGGCTCGCCTGCCAGGTGCCCACCGACGCCGCCCACGCCGGGCGGGGATGGCCCAGCCCCCGCACCTGGGACATGGCGGCGCGCCTGTGGGCCGCCGCCCAGGCGGCCGGCGCCAGCACGGAAGCGGAGACCGCGCTCATCACGGGGTGCGTGGGCGACGGGCCCGGCGTCGAGCTCCTCATGTGGGAGATGGACATGGACCTGCCCGACCCCGAGGAGGTGCTGGCCGACCCCGACGGCTTCGAGCTGCCCGAGCGCGGCGACCGCACGTACGCCCTGCTCTCGGCGGTGGCGTCGGCCGTCGCCGCCCGCGCCACGCCCGAGCGCTGGCTGGCCGGCTGGCGGGTGCTCGGCCGGGCCGGCGAGAACACACCGGACGTGGCCGCCGTGGCCGCCCGGGTGCTGGCCGGGTGCCGGCCCGCCGGCGCCGTCGCCCCGCCGGAGGTGAAGCTCTTCGCCCCCCTGCTCAAGGACGCAGGATTGCTGTGACCTGCGCAGCGGGAGGCCCGCCGGTGGTGCTCGGTGACTGACCCGTCACCCGCTCCTGCCGCCCCTTCCGGGCCTGTGCCCCTGGATGCCCGACGGCTGGCCGTGGCCCGGCTGTGGGCCGTCTCCCGGCATCCGTACCTGGCGGCGGCCATCTTCGCCTCTCCTGTCGTGGCGGTGCCGGGGCTGGGCAAGGTGACCGTCGACGAGTCGTGGCGGCTGTACGTCGACCCGGAGCTGGTCGAGGAGTGGAGCGTCGAGGTGCTCGGGAGCCTGCTCGTGCACCACGCCGGGCACCTGGTGCGCGACCACGCCGGCAGGGCGCGCAGCCTGGGCGTGAGCGAGCACGTCACCAAGGACTGGGCGCTGGCGGCCGACGCCGAGATCAACGACGACCTCGTCAACACCGGCCTGCGCCTCCCGTCGGACCCCGTGTTGCCGCAGTCGTTCGGGTGGGAGCCGAGCCGGCTGGCCGAGGAGTACTTCCACTGCGACCACCCCGACAGCGAGGCCGAGCCCGACTGCGGCAGCGGGGCGGATGCCCAGACGCGGTCCTGGGAGCTGCTGGCCGACCGCAAGAGCGGCCTTCCGCCCGGGGAGCGCCACCTCACCCGCGCCCAGGTGGCGTCCGACGTCCTGCGCTACTGCGAGGAGGGCAGGGGCCGGATGTCGAAGAGCTGGCTGCGGTGGGCCGAGGACATGCTCGACCCGCAGGTGGACTGGCGGCGGGTGCTGGCGGCCGAGATCCGCAAGGGCGTCGGCACCGTCGCCGGGCTGGTGGACTACACGTACAAGCGGCCGTCCCGCCGGGCCGCCGCCACGCCCGCGGTGGTGCTGCCCGCCATGGAGCGGCCCGTCCCCGAGGTCGTGGTGCTGTGCGACACGTCCGGCAGCATGGGGGAGCGGCAGCTGAGCCGCCTGCTGGCCGAGGTCGACGGCCTGCTGCGGGGCGTCGGACTGGCCCGCAGCCGCCTGCGCGTGCTGGCCGTCGACGCCGCCGTCCATGCCGTGCAGCGGGTGTCCAGCGGGCGCCGCCTGGAGCTGCTGGGCGGAGGCGGCACCGACATGGCCGCCGGCGTGCAGGCGGCGGCGAAGCTGCGTCCCCGCCCGTCGGTGATCGTCGTGCTCACCGACGGTCTCACGCCGTGGCCGGCCGCCGCGCCGAAGGGGATCGCCGTCGTCGTGGGCCTCATCGGCGGCGGGCGGGCCAGGGGCAACCGGGCCTGGCAGCCCCCAGAGTGGGCGCGGGTCGTCTCCATCGACGACGTCGCCTGAGCCGCCGTGCCCGCACGAGACCGCTGGTGCCATCACGTGCCGCCCGCCACCGCCACCGTGGCCTGCAGCGGTGAGGAGCACCGGGTCAGCTGGCGGCGGGGGAAGCTGAAGGTCGAGGACCACGACCTGGCCGCCGAGCGCACCATGCTGGCCCTCGGCGGCGAGACACCGGCGTGCCTGCAGGTGATGACGCTGTGGCGGAACCTGCACTCGTGGGCCATGTCGGGCCAGCTCCTCCTCCAGATGCAGTCGCGCCTCGGCCCCGACAAGCTCCTCGCCCCCGGCGACCTGCGCCGGGTCAGCGATCTCGGCCTCCTGCTCACCTGGGAGCGGGAGTGGCGGCGGTCCCGGTACTACTCCGAGCACGGCCGCCTGCTCCACGAGCAGCTGCGGTCGAGGGCCATGGCACCGCTGCGCGAGCACCTCAAGTGCTGGCTGGCCCGCAACGGCTCCCGGAGGATTTCCAAGCTCGATCTCGAGCTCGGCCGGCGCGCCCAGCCTCCCTCGGTGCGCGGGCAGATGGACTCCGTGGGGGTGCGGGCCACCGCCACGCTGGGCGTGCGGTGGATGGTCGAGGTGTGGGCCAGGGGCCTCGACGTGGTCGACGGCGCGTTCGTCCTCGAGGTCAGCGGGCAGCCGGTGCGCAGCGTCCCCGAGGTGGCGCGCGTGCGGGCCGTGCGGTGGGACCCGCAGGGCCCGGACCGGTGGGGGCCGGTCGCCGCCCCGGCCCTGGTGCAGCGGCTCCCGGCGGGCGACTGGCGCCTGGAGTGGGATCGGGACCCGTAGGCTTGGAGTCATGCCGGCTCCGGTGCTCGACGCCACGTCCGGCCTGCTGGCGTTCATCCGCTACGGCTTCATGCCGAACCACCTCGGCTACTGCGGCGGCAACGACCAGGACGTCCTGTTCGAGTCCGCCGTCACCGGGCGGGCCGAGCGGGGGCTGGCGCCGCTGCTCGCCAAGTTCACCGGCGCGGTGCCGTATCTACGGACGATCGCCACCGCCAACGGCATCGGCGACCCGTTCGAACGGCGCGTCGTCGACGCCTACTGGCTCGGCAACGACCTGCTCGACCATGTCGAGGCCAGCGCCCTGAGCCGCTCGCTCGAGGAACGCTTCGGCCGCCAGCTCACCGGCCGCTTGCGCGACGAGGTGCTGCGCAAGGCGCCCGAGGGAGCGCGGCCCCACCACCTGTTCCACGTCCTCGACGTCTACCGGCGACTGGAGGCCAAGGAGATCGGCATGGCAGCCATGGAGAGCTGCCGCATCAGCTGGGGCCGCGTGCGCGCCGTCGAGCCCGCCGCCCTCGTGGTCGAGCGCCAGCCCCTGGTCGAGCGGGCCGGGAAGCTCGAGCTCGGCCCCGTCGCCGTCGAACGGGTGCTGCGGACGCTGGAGGGCCAGGGGTTCACCGACGACGTCGCCGTGGACGACTGGGTGTCGATCCACTGGGGCTGGGCGTGCGAGGTCCTCGACGACGGGCGGCTGGCCGGCCTGCGCCGCTGGTCGGCTTACCACCTCGCCCTGGCCAACCAGACGATCTGACCGCCTCCTCCGGGAGCGAGCCGGAGAAGGGTCAGCCGTCGAGTTGGGTCGTGGAGTAGAGCCCGCCCCGCAGGAGCCACCGGAAGGCCCGGAGGCGCTCGGAGGTGATGTTGAGCGACACCTCCACGCCGTCGGTGTCCGCCGAGCGGGCGGCGGCGAGCTCGCACAGTCTCCGGTAGATGGTGGCGTGGCGGTCGGCCTCCGCCTCGACGGTGGCGCGCGGCAGCCATCCGCTGCGGGCGAGAACGGCCCGCGTGTTCTCCGGGTCCGGGAAGCACAGGATGCCGCTCAGCACGGTGGGGTCGACCGCCTGGTCGTAGGGCGGCAGCTCATCGAAGAGCTCGAGGGTCCAGGCCAGGACGGCGGCACCCTCGATCTGCCAGCTGCCGAAGGCCAACTCGGACTCCTCCACGCCGCCCGCCGGGCGTCGCAGGATCGTCGTCTCGTGCGGCTCGAGCTCAGCCGCCATGCCGATCGACGTGATCCAGCGGGCGATGCCTTCGCGCGCCTCCTCCTGGTCCTTTCCGTCGTATTCGGTGAGCGTCCGGGCGGCCACCGCCAGCAGGGCCACGAGACGCCCCTGGATGCGGACGTGCGAGGGGTCGAGCGGCTTGCCGCCGTCGGCCACGAGGAGGTCGGTGGAGCCGAGGACCTCGCCCATCATCGACAGCAGGCGGCCGTTGTGGAGATCGAGGATGAAGCCGTCCACCCGGGCGGCCACGTCGAGCGCCACGCTGGCCAACGGACCGGTGGGACGCAGGTCGTCCGGGTCGCCGGGCACGAACGACACGGCGATCTGGAGGTGGTGGATCGATTCCAGCACCCTCGGAAGCCCGGGCCCGCGGATCGACGAGACGACGTCGTCCCACACCTGGCGGCGGGCGGGGGTGGCCCGGTCGCCGTCGAAGGCTGCGGTGTCGATCTCGACGACGAGGGCGGGCGGCGTCCGGTGGAACACGCCCTTCTTCGCGCCGACCGTCACCCGGAACTTCGATCCCTTGCGCTCGACGGTCGCCCCGGGGAACGACCGGGCGACCTGGAGGGCGATGCGCCCGGGCTCGCCCTTGAGCCCGTACACCTGCAGCGGCGAGTCGGGCATGGCCAGCACCCCTGAGCCCGCCGTCACCGTGACATGGCCTGGAAGTCGAGGACGGCGGCGGCGACGTCGCCCAGCGCATCGCCCGGCGCCATCGTGGAGACCGACCCGCAGTACGCGGCCAGGGCGGCGAGGGCGTCGGGGTCGGGCTCCCGGGCCGTCCACACCAGTGCCAGCGAGGCGGGGTAGGCCAGCCCGGCGCGCAGCCCGTGGCCGTCGGTGACGACATCGCCCCAGAGCGACACCTGCCCGACCACGAGGGGCTCGGCCGGCGCCATGCACAGGCCCTGCCGGCGAAGGGCGTCGAGGCTCGGCTCGGCGTGGATGCCGCAGGCGCACCCGGGGGCCGGGGCGTCGTGGCCGCCGATGAGGCACCTGGCCACCAGGGCCCGCCCGGGCGCCCACGTGACGCGCCGGTGGGTCACCGACCGGAGCAGGCCGTCGGGCCGCAGCTGCCAGTACCGCCACCCTGTCGCCGGGTCCGATGCCGGCCGCCGGTCGGTGGTGGTCAGGTGGCCGGTCCCTCGGGCTCTGGCAGGTTCAGCCACCGCCCCGTCTCCGGGTAGAGCGGGTCGACCTCGCAGTAGGACTCCGGTTCCGGCTCCCACATCGCCGACGCCAGCGCCCAGCACTCGTCGTGGAACGCCATGGGCGCCGGGCACATCGACGAGCCGACCGCGAGCTCCTCGCGGTGGCCCTCGCCAGCGGGCACCTCCTTGCCGCACGCGTCGCACATATCGGACGCTTTCACGCCTCCTATGCTACCGCCGCGATGGCTTCCACAGCACTGGTCACCGGCGGGAGCGGCTTCATCGCGTCGCACCTCATGCCCGCTCTCGTGCACCAGGGTTGGGACGTCCGCACCTGCGGCCGCCGGCCCCGCCCTGACGGCCTGGCCGAAGAGATCGGCTACTGCCAGGTGGACCTGGCCGACCCGTCGGCCGACCTCGGACCCGTGGTGGACGGGGTGGGCACGGTGTTCCACCTGGCCGGCGCGTCCAGCTCCCGCTCCTCGGAGTCCGAGATGTTCCGCAACAACGTCGACGCCACCGCCCACCTGCTGGCGGCGGTGACGGCCGCCGGCGTCGACGTCGTCGTGCACATGAGCTCCACCTCCGTCTACGGCGAGGAGGAGCAGCTGCCGTCGCCCGTCCCCGAGACGGTGGAGCCGCGGCCCAGCCGCGCCTACGGCAAGGCCAAGTGGCAGACCGAGCAGGTGGTGTGGCGGGCGGCGGAGGCGGGGCTCGACGTGGTGGTCCTGCGACCGGTGTCGGTGCACGGCCCGGGCGCGACCAAGTTGCTGGCCAGTGCGATCCTCGACGTGGCCATCGAGCGCTTCGCCGGCCTGGACACGGTGGTGATCGGACCGGTGCCCGTGGAGCAGCGGCTCCTGCACGTCGACGACCTCGTCGCCGCCAGCCTGTACCTCGCCGCGCACGTGCCGGCGCGCGGTCACGCGTTCAACGTCGCCATGCCCACGCACCCGTCGAGCCACGACGTGGCCGCGCTGCTCGCCGCCGAGTTCGGGCTCGGCTTCGGGGTCGGTGACGACGCAGACTGCGGGCCCGGCACCGAGGAGCGTGCTGGAGCTCGCGACGAGATGCTGGCCAAGGGGATGACCGACGACATCCTCTTCACGCCCGAGCGGTTCCGGTTCATGCGCAAGGCGAACCGCAACAACCGCATCGATCTGGCTGCGCTGCACGGCACCGGGTTCGCGCTCGCCCAGACCGATCTCGGGGTCGCGGTGGCCGATCTCACCGCCTGGTACCGCGACCACGGCTGGATCCTGTGAGCTGACCAGCTGCCCCGGGACCGTCGGCCTCGGGCGTTTTGCCGGGGAAACCGTCGGCCGGTTGGAATGAAATGGCACTCTGTGCCGTTGAACCCGGTCACCGCCGGGCCTACCTTTCAGAAGGCGGAGGCGGTCGGAGGGAGCGCGAGCACATGCGTACGGGGGCCACCGGGGGGCTGGGGGCGAGGTAGGGATGCAGGCCCTCACGCGCCACCCGAACCGCCGGTCCGGGTTCCGTCAGGCGCACTCGCCCGCCGGCGAGGAGGGCCCGGCGCCGCTCGTGGTGGCGCTGCACGCACCCGAGTCGACCGACCCGGCGCTCACGGGCCGCAAGGCCGCCACGCTGGCGTCTGCCGCGCAGCAGGGGTTCCCCGTCCTCGACGGCTTCGTCATCACCACCGCCGGCAGCGCCGCCCTGGCTACGGCGGGCGGCGCCGGGCGGGCACCCCTCTTGGTGCGGGCCGCCATCGATGCGGCCTGGGCTGCGCTCTCCGCTGACGGCGGTCGCCCGCTCGTGGTGCGGTCGTCGTCCCCCGGTGAGGACGGGGCGACCTCGTCCATGGCGGGTCAGTTCACCTCGGTGCTCGACGTTCGCGGCCACGACGCCTTTCTCGCCGCCGTCGACCTCGTGATCGCCTCCGCCGCCGTGGCCCAGACCCCCGGAGCGGCCGACGACGGTGGCGGCGGGGCGGCGGAGGCGCCGATGGCCGTGCTCGTGCAGCCGCAGGTGTTCCCCCGCTGGGGCGGCGTGCTGTTCGGCGTCGATCCCGTCACCGGCCGCACCGACCGCCTGGCTCTCGCCGCGGTCGAGGGTGGCCCGGACCGCCTGGTCAGCGGCACGGTGGACGGCGCCCGTTCCACGCTGTCCCGGCGGGGCCGCCTGGTGGCCGTCGACCGGTCGGCGGGCGACGCCGCAGGCGCCGGGCCGGAGCTGCCGTGGCGTCGGCGCCGGGCGTTGGCCCGGCTGGCGGCGCGTGCGGCCCGCAGCTTCGGGGGCCCGCAGGACATCGAGTGGGCCGTCGACGGCGGGCTGGGCCTGCTCCTTCTGCAGAGCCGGCCCGTCACCGCTGTCGGGATCGCGCCCGATCCGTCGGCACCCGTGCTCGGGCCCGGCCCAGTGGCCGAGACGTTCCCTGACCCGCTGTCGCCGCTCGAGGCCGACCTGTGGCTGCGGCCGCTCCGCCAGGCGCTGGCCGAGGCCGTCCTGCTCACGGGCGCGTCGTCGCGCCGGCGGGTCGCCGACTCCCCGGTGGTCACCGCCGTCGGCGGCCGGGCCGCCGCCGACCTCGGCCTCCTGGGCATCGCGCCGCAGCGCCGGTCCCTGCTGGCCCGGCTCGACCCCCGCCCCTCGGCCCTGCGCCTGCGGGCCGCCTGGCGAACGGGGCGCCTGCGCGTGGCCATGCCCGCGCTGGCCGCCGACCTGGTGCAGCGGGCCGATGCCGAGCTGTCGTCGGTGGGTTCCCCGGCGAGGATGTCCGACGAGGTGCTCCTCGCCGTGCTGCGGGGGTCGCACCAGGCCCTCGTGTCCCTGCACGCCCACGAGATCCTGGCCGGGATGCTGAGCCCCGTTCCGGACGGCGACGGCCCCGGCGGAGCCTCGTCGGCCGGCGCCGCCCTGCACATCGTGGCCGCCGCTCGCGCCGAGCGCCTCTCGGACGCCGAGATCGTCTCGCGCCATCCCGTCGTACTGGCGCTGCTGCCGCCCGCCATCGGGTCGCCCCCCGCCCTGCCCGACCTCCTCGTCCTGCCGCCCGGCACCGCCGACGGGGCGCCCGCTGACCCGCTGACCGTCTGGCGCGAGGCGCTGCGGCTGCGCGGGCGCTGGGTGCAGGAGCTCACCAGCGTGGTTGCGCTGGAGCTGGGCCGCCGGCTGGTCGCCCGCCGCCTCCTCCCCGACGACGACGCCGTGCGATGGCTCCACGTCGACGAGCTGGAGGCAGCCGTGGCGCAGGGGATCGTGCGGGACGGCTGGGAGGCGCGTCGCACGGCACCCGCGGCGGCGCCGCTGCCGGCCGCCTTCCGCCTGGCCACCGGCGACGTGGTCGTCCCGCTCGAGATCGGCGCCGACGGCGCCGGTCGGGGTGCCGGCGGCGGCCGCGGGCTCGGTCGGGTGGTGCACGCGGGGACCGAGCTGCCTGCGCCGGGTGACGTCCTGGTGACCCGTACCCTCGATCCGGCCCTGGCCCCGCTGCTGCCCGGTCTGGGCGGGCTCGTCGCCGAGACGGGCAGCGTGCTGTCGCACCTCGCCATCCTGGCCCGGGAGCTGCGCGTCCCCACCGTGGTGGGCGTGGCCGGGGCCCTGGAGCGCTTCGCCGAAGGCACGGTGGTCGTCGTCGACGGGACCACCGGCGAGGTGACCGCCGTCCAGGCGGCGGAGGTGCCATGAGGCCGCTGCGCTACGCCTTCCTCGTTGCCGCCGTCGTCGCTTCGGGCATCTACCTCTTCGTGTACCTGTTCCGGTGGGAGTGGCACCGGGCGGTCGTGGCGGGCGTGATCTTCGTGGCCGCCGAGGTGGCGTTGGCCGCCGCCGCCATACTCGACCGGCTCCGGTCGATCGAGGCCCGGCTGGCGTCGCGCCCCGGCTCGGCCCAGCCCGGCGCCGAGGTGGCGGCCGAGGCGCTGGGCCGCTTGCGGGAGACGGCGCCCGGGCCCCGCACCAGCTTCGACTGGTTGTCGCGCGAGGACACCGGGATGTCGGTCTTCGTGCCCCTGCTGCTCGGCGCCGGGGTGGTGCTGTCGGGAGCGGCCTGGGTCGTCGAGCGCGTCGCCAGGGTCACGGCCAAGCCGGTCCTCGAACGCGGGCTGGCCCTCAGGCTGGCGCCGCTCGGCCTTCCGGCCGGCACACTTGCCGGCACGGCGTCGCCACCGGCTCCCTTCCGGCGCCGGTCCGTCGTGCCCCACCTGGTGGCGGTGGCGGCGGCCGTGGCCGTGGCCACCGTCGGCATCGACGCCCTGGCCGACGCCTCTCAGAACCGTCCCGACACCGTGCTCGAGGGCACCACCAGCTCGGTGATCGTGGCCGTCGACCCCGGATCGGCCCGGTCGCCGGTCACGTCCACCAAGGCCCTGTGGGGCGCGTGCACCACGCAGCTGGGCGGCGGGTTCAAGGTCGTGGGCATGACCGAGCTGGAGGCCGGGCAGGTCCAGGTCCTCGTCACGCCGAGGATCGGCACCTACGCCGAGCGGCGGCTGCGCGGCTGTGTGGGTGACGCCACCACGGACCGCATCCGGGCCAGCGTGCGCTCGGTCACCACGCTCTGACCGGGGCGCGGCGGAGGCACCCATAGGCGGGGCCGCCGCCCGGACCGCTACGAGCGGACGTTCACCCAGATGCGCCGGGGCGCGTCGAGCGTGCGGCTGATCGCCACCATCAGCGACCCGGGTCGCGACGCGGCCCCGTTCTCGCTGAGCCCGGCGCTGAAGGCGAGCTGCTCCAACGACGGCGGACCCACCGTGAGGTTGCGCCGGAGTGCCTCGGAGGGGGTGGCCTGGCCCGTCTTTACCAGGTAGGCGGCCGACATCGTGCCCGTGCGCCCCACGCCGGCGCCGCAGTGCACGAAGGCCCGGCCCTCGCTGCCCTCGACGGCGGCGAGGAAGGAGGCGACCTGTGCGTCGGTCGGCGCCTGGCCGTCGCGCATCGGGAGGTGGACCCGGTGCAGGCCGAGCCGGGTGAAGAGCGCCTCGTCGACGTCGAGGTTGTCCTCGGCGCGCAGGTCGATCACCGTGGTGACGCCGTTGGCGGTGAGTGCCTCGAGCCCGGCCGGCGTGGGGGCGGCGCCCCGCCACAGACGGTCGTCGACCTGGGCGAAGTTCTTGATGGGCAGGACGACCGATGGCGACGCCGCGTTGCGCTGGGCGGCCAGGTGCAGGGCCAGGATGGCCAGGTTCGGCAGGACGAGCATCCCGACGCCGAGGGCGGCCAGGCGCACGGCGACCACGCGCCACCGCCGTGTGCCGGCCGTGCGGGCAGGAGCCCGGACGTCGTTCCCGACCACAGCGGCGATCACCATGGGATGGTCGACGAGGGCGCGGCCGCCCTTGAGCGGCGGTAGGGGCACTGTGTCGGGCTGGCGGCATTCGGGTGCAGCGAGCACGGCGGGTCACCTACCGGGTCGGGGGGCGCTTCGGGAGGTCGGCCCACATGCCGCCGCATGTGACCCGGTACCTTTGTACCCCGTCGCACCACGTCCATCCCAATCCGGACGGGCCGGTTCGGCGGGCCGACTCCGTCAGTTGCGCCGGCGGGGGACGACGCAGCATGCGGCCATGGCTCCGGCCAGCAGGAGGGCGGCGGCGGCACCCACGGCCGGCGTCGGTCGGTGGGCCGGAGCCGGCAGGGCCGAGGCGGCGTTGGAGGCCGTGTGCAGCTGCACCGCAGGCGTGGTGTCCGGGGGGGCGGCGGTGACCGGCACCACCGTCGTCGGGGCGGGGGCGACCGTCGTGGGAGGAGCGGCCGTTGTCGGCACCGGCGCCTTGCGGGACGCCGCCGGGGCCGCCACCCGGGGGGCGGCGGAAGGAGCGGCGGCGGCCGGTCGGGGAGCGCCCGCCGGCTGGATGAAGTCCTCGGTGACGAAGTACCGGCCATCGGCGGCCTGGACCACGCCGATCCCGACCACCGAGAAGCGGGCGTCGAGGATGTTCGCGCGATGGCCGGCGCTAGCCATCAGCCGCACGTGCGTGTTGTCGATGTCGCCGTTGTAGGCGACGTTCTCGCCCCGGACGGCAGCATTGAGGAGGTTCTTGACCGCCGTCCCGAAGAAGCTGGTGCTGTGGAAGATGTCACCCTTCGCCGCCATCTCCTGGCTGTGGGCGACGGCGATGGAGACGATGTCGTCCCGTGACGTGAGGCGGGAGAGCCCGGCCCGCTCGCGGTCGCCGTTGGCCAGGTCGAGGAGGCGCTGGGCTGCCGAGGGGACGACCTTGGTGACGCCACTGTCGAGGAGCGGCGGCAACGTCACCGGGGGGAGGGTCACGGGCGGTAGCTCGATGAGCGGCGCGGCGGTGGTCGGCGGCGTCGTCGGCGGCGTCGTCGTGGGGAAGCCGAGCACGATGCAGGAGGTGCCGAGCTGCAACGATCCGGCCGGGCAGCCGGCGGCATGGGCGCTCCCGGCGGCGATGACGCCGGACGCGACGCCCAGGCCGAGGCCGGCGGCGAGCACGGCGGTGATCCTGCGGTGACGCCGCCCGGCCACCCGGACCGGTGCATCACCGTTACCGTTGTCCTGCCTAGTCAACCGGGCCACTGCCACCCCTGACGCTCGAATGTTCTCCCTTGCCCGTTTGTGTCGGGAGGGCAGGGCTCGGGCCTCAGGCCATTTCGAAGTGGCCCGGACGGACTAGTTCCTCCGGGGGCTCCAGCTCACGATGGCGGCCGGCGTCGTGCGCACGGGCGGACGAAGCTGGCCCCGGTCCTTCACCAGCCACGCCGAGAGGAGAGCGCGCAGCTCGCGGCGCACGGATGCGTCGTCGGGGAGGACGAGCTGATCGCGGTATGCCTTCACCGCCGCACCGAGGTCCTTGTGGCGGGCCCGGGTGCGCAGCTCCACCACCTCGACGTCGGCACGGATGCCGAGCTCGGCCAGGACGGCCACCGCGTCGAGGTACGTCGGCCCCGGCCGGCGCGGCTTTCCGTGGAAGTGACGCCACAGGGGATCGGTCAGGAAGTCGAGGCTGGCTGCGCCCAGGTAGAGGAAGGCGCGCTCGGTGGTGCAGTCGTCCAGCTTGGCGAGGAACCTCTTGGCGTCGGCGACCAGGGGCAGGACGTAGGAGCACACCGACACGGAGGCCGGTGCGACGTCGACGTCCGGCCACCTGCCGACCAGGGCGTCCACGTTGGCCAGGCGCATCCGGCGGGCCTGCTTGTCGACGATGGCCACCATGGCTGCACTGGCGTCGACGGCCACCACGTGCCGGACCCGGGGGGCGAGGGCGAGCGCGAAGCGCCCGGGCCCGGCGCCCACGTCGAGGACGGTCGAGTCGGGCCCCGTGGCCCGGCGCAGACGGGCGAACAGCGGGTCCCGCTCGGCCGTGCCCGCCATCGCGGCGGCGAACCGTTTGGCCCTGGCATCCCAGAACGCCGGGCCGACGGCGGCACGCTCGGGGTCCAACCGTTCCATCTCGGCCAGGCGTGCGTTCACGAGGGTGGACCAGCGGGTCGAAGCGAGCATGGGCAAGTATCGCCCTGACATCGGTGCGTGGCCCCCGGGCGGACGCGTAGGATTTGGGGGATGAAGAAGCCGCGTTTCGGGGGGGAAGGCCGCTCGTCGCGTGAGGACGCGGAGCGGGAGGCGCAGGAGGAGTTGAACCGGCTCTCGCGCCGGGGTGGCCCGCCGCCCCCGCCGGCTGGCGGAGGAGACCGTCCGCCCGCCTCGTCGGGTCGCTCGCCCTATGCGCAGCAGCGGTCCTCCTATGCGCCGCCGCCCGCCGCTCCCGGCCGCTCGTCCTACACCCCTCCGCCCCGACCCTCGGCCCCGCCCCGCGCCGAGTCGCGGTCACCCGGGTTCGGTGGTCGGGCCCCCGCCGCCGGGGACTGGGACGACGAGTACGACGAGGAGTACGACGACGAGGACGCCGAGGACGACGACGACCTCTACAGCGGGCCCCGCAGCGCCAAGGAGGAGGAAGAGGCGGTCACCGGGCTCGCATTGCGTGACTGGGCGGCCGGCCGTGGGAAGGCCGACCGGTTGGAGGAGTTCGCCCTTCCCCGTCTCGACCACTCGTCGATCGAGGCCCAGCGTGACCGGGCTCTCCGCGACATCATGGAGCGCCAGGAACGGCTGCAACGTGAGTACCGGGAGCAGAGGGCGCGGCTGCAGCCGGTGGAAGGCGCTCCTGAGGTGTCCGACGTGCGGGCCGCCCACCAGATGAACGTCCTCCGCCGGGGCAAGCCGCCGGGGATGATGAACATGGCGGCTGTCCAGACCGGCAACTTCAACCGCCAGCGGCGCGAGCGCATGGAGGCGGCCGAGGAGGCGGCGGCGGCCCCGCCTGCGGCGCCGGCCGGACGGGCCAAGAAGCCGGCGGCGGCCAAGAAGCAGGGGGCCGAGAAGCCGCTGCCCTCCGGGCGGCCCGCCCCGGCCGGGCGGGCGACGGCGAGGACGGCGAAGGCCGCCGGGTCTGCGAAGGCCGCGAAGACCGCTCCGGCGTCGAGGTCCGCCACGGCGAAGGCGGCGGCGGCCAGGGCGACGAAGCCGGCGTCCGCCGGGCGGGCGGGAGCCGACACGGCGAAGGCGGCCAAGACTGCGAGGCCGGCGCCCAGGACGGCGAAGACTCCGGTGGAGACGGCGGCCAGGACGGCCCGGGTCACCGCCGCCAAGACGGCTCGGGACACCACCGGGAAGAACGCCCGGGCCACCGCGGCGAGGGATGCCCAGGCCAAGCCGGCGAAGGCCCCGCCGGCCAGGGCTGCGAAGGCGCCGGCGGCCAGGACGGCGAAGGACGGGGAGTCCCGTCCTCCGACGGCGCGCCGGGCGGCGACCGGCACCGCAGCGCCGGCGCCGGGAGCAGCGAAGACGGCGCCGGGACCAGCGAAGACGGCGAAGCCGGCGAAGTCGGTGGCCAAGACGCCCCGTCGGGGCTAGGCCGGGGGCCGGACAGGTGTCCTGGCTCGCAGCCGGCGAACGGGAGCTGGAAGGGGCCTGCGGCCAGGGGTTCCTGCAGGGAATCCTGCTCAGCGAGGTCTCTGCGCCCCGCTACACGACGGCCACCGAGCGTCGCATCGTCATGTGCGACGAGGTCACGCGCGACCGGCGCGGCAGGGTCAGCGTCACGACCATCGGCCTCCAGGTCCCGTGGAGCCGGGTGTGCGCGTACTGGGTCGGCGTGGTGCCGTTCCCCCCCGATATGTGGCGGGAGGGCCCGGAGGGTGAGGTCATCGTCTTCACCCTCGAGCCGGAGGCGGCCGACGGGCGCGACATCGTGGTGTGGCCGCGCAGCGATGGATGGATGGCCGCGGCGGCGGCCATGGGAGTCCCCGAGCTCAAGGACTGACGCGCCCGGTGACGTTCAGGGGCGGGCGAGCCGGTCGGACGCCGGACCTCGGCGGGAGCCGCCGGCTCCGTTGGCGGCGGGGCGCTCGAACTGGATCCGGCACAGCTCCGCGTACAGGCCGCCGGCGCCCGCCAGGTCGTCGTGGCGGCCTCGCTCGACGATGCGGCCCTCGTCGAGGACGAGGATGTCGTCGGCGGCCGTCACCGTCGATAGGCGGTGGGCGATGACCAGGCTGGAACGGCCGTGCAGCGCCTCGGCCAGCGCGTTCTGGATGAGCAGCTCCGACTCGGAGTCCAGATGGGCGGTGGCCTCGTCGAGGATGACCAGCGCCGGGTCCTTCAACAGCAGCCGGGCGATGGCGACGCGCTGCTTCTCGCCACCCGACAGTCGGTGGCCCCGCTCACCCACCACGGTGTCGTAGCCGTCGGGCAGCGAGGCGACCAGGTCGTGGATCCGAGCGGCTCGCGCCGCCTCGATCATCTCGTCCTCGGTGGCGTCGGGGCGGGCGTAGAGGAGGTTGTGGCGGATGGTGTCGTGGAAGAGATGGGAGTCCTGCAACACCATGCCGACGGCGGCGGTGAGGCTCTCGATGCCGACGTCCCGGACGTCGTGGCCCTCGATCCGCACCACGCCGGCGGTGGCGTCGTAGATGCGGGGCAGGAGCATGGCCACGGTGGTCTTGCCCGCCCCCGACGGGCCCACGAGGGCGACCCGACGGCCCGGCTCGATGGTGAAGGACACGTCCTTCAGGACCCACGCCCGCTCGTCGTAGCCGGCGTCGGTGAACTCGCCCTCGAGCGACTCGAGCGTGACGTCGGCGGCCCGGGGATAGCGGAACCACACCTCCGACAGCTCGGCCCGTCCGGTCGGGGTGTCGAGGGCGACGGCTCCGTCGCGCTCGGAGATGGCCGAGGGGAAGTCGAGCACCTCGAAGACCCGCTGGAACGACACGACGGCCCCGGCCAGGTCGATCCGCGCCCCGGCCAGCATGGTCATCGGCCCGTACAGCTGGGTTAGGTAGGCGGTGAAGGCGACGATGGTGCCGAGCGTCAGCGTGCCGTCGATGGCCATGTGACCGCCGGCCCAGTAGACGACGCCGATGCCCACGGCGGCCACGAGCCCGAACATGCCGTGGAACACGCGGCCGTACACGGCGGTGTCGATGCCGACGTCGCGCAGGCGGGCGGCGCGCTGGGAAAAGCTGGCCGACTCCCGGCCCCGCTGGCTGAACAGCTTCACGAGCAGGGCCCCGCCCACCTGGAAGCGCTCGGTCATCTGGGCGTTCATGCCGGCGCTGGCGTCCATCTGCTCGGCCATGAGTTGGTGGAGCCGGCCGCGCATGCGCCGGGTGACGAGGATGAACAGCGGCGCGATGACGAGGGCCAGCAGCGTCAACCGCCACTCCAGCACGACCATGGCGACGAGGGTGACGGCGAGGCCGAGCACGGTGGACGCCATTGACGACGCCGTCTCCATGAAGGCCCGGTGACCACCTTGGAGGTCGTTGGTGAGGCGGCTGGTGACGGCTCCCGTCTGCGATCGGGTGAAGAAGGCCACGGGCATGCGCTGGATGTGGTCGAACAGCGCGACCCGCAGGTCGAAGATCACCCCCTCACCCACCTGGCTCACCAGCCAGCGGGTGGCCACCTGGGCGGCGGTTCCGGCGAACGCCACCAGCAGGATGGCCGCGCACAGGACGTTGAGCAGGCCGAGCCGCTTGTGCCCGATGGCAGAGTCGATCACGGCCCGGTACAGCAGCGGCGGCACGGCGCCGAGCACCGACGACGACACGATCAGGACGAGGACGGCGACGATCTTGCCCCTGTAGCGGCGGGCGAAGCCCCACACCCGGAGCAGCAGCTCTTTCGAGATGGTGGCGTCGACGTCGACGGGGCCGCTATGGAGCATGCGCCACGCGGCGAACGTGTTCACGCGGCCATTATGGCGGCAGGGTTCCAGGACAGGATCACACCGCGTCGGCGACTCCAGACCGATCGGGGCTGCGTCTCCCGAGGTCGAGTCGGGCATCGTGTGAGCGGTGCTGTAGTGGCTGCGCCCGGACCGGAGCGGCGGTTGCCGGTCCATGGGGCGGTGTCGGGCCGTCCGGCCCTGACCGCTGCCCGCCGGCTGCCGCACCGCGGCTGGGCCGCCGGCGGACCGGCGACGCAGCGCCTGTTCCGACGTGACCCTCGGGCTGGGCCAGACTCTCCGCCCATGATGCGGCGGACGATTCGACATGTGGCCCTGGCCGTCGTCGTTGCGGCCGGTCTGACGGTGGGCCCGGGCGCCCGTCCGGCCGGGGCGGTGGCGGCACAGCCGGCGGCGCGCGGCTACTGGTTCGTGGGCGCCGACGGTGGCGTGTTCGGCTTCGGCGGGGCCCAGTTCTTCGGATCGACGGGCGCGATCACGCTCAACAAGCCGATCGTGGGCATGGCGACGACGCGGAGCGGGCGGGGCTACTGGCTGGTGGCGTCCGACGGTGGCGTGTTCGCCTTCGGCGACGCCGTGTTCCGGGGCTCGACCGGCGCTCTCGCCCTCAAGGCGCCGATCGTGGGCATGGCGGCCACGCCCTCGGGGGCCGGCTACTGGCTCGTCGCCTCGGACGGCGGGGTGTTCGCCTTCGGCGACGCCGTGTTCTCGGGATCCACCGGCGCCATCACCCTCAACAAGCCGATCGTGGGCATGGCGGGCACTCCTACCGGCCGTGGCTACTGGCTCGTGGCGTCCGACGGCGGGGTGTTCTCGTTCGGCGACGCCGTATTCCGCGGCTCGTCGGGCGCCATCAAGCTCAACAAGCCGATCGTCGGGATGGCGACGACGCCCTCCGGGCGGGGCTACTGGCAGGTGGCGTCCGACGGCGGGATCTTCGCCTTCGGCGACGCCGAGTTCAAAGGCTCCATGGGGGCTGTGCCCCTGAACAAGCCGATCGTTGCCATCGCATCCACCCCTCGCGGCGTCGGGTACTGGATGGTGGCGTCGGACGGCGGCGTGTTCAGCTTCGGGGACGCCGCCTTCGCCGGGAGCACCGGAGGGCAGCGACTGACCTCGCCGATCGTCGGCGTCGTGGCGCCGCCCGTGCGCACCACGCCCGAGGTCCCGGCGTTCTTCTACCCGTGGTACGGACGCCCGGACCGCGACGGCGAGTGGCGCCACTGGGAGGGCAACGGCCACATGCCGCCCGACGACTTCGCCGCCAACTTCGCGCCGGCCCGCGGGCTGTACAGCAGCACCGATCCCGGCGTGCTCGCCGCCCAGATGGCCGACATGGCGGGCGCCGGCATCGACCTCGTGGTCACCTCGTGGTGGGGGAGGGGCTCGTTCGAGGACAAAGGCCTCCAGGCCGTGCTGGCCGCCGCCGCCTCACGCCGGATGCGCGTCGCCGTCCACATCGAGCCCTACGCCGGGCGCTCGGTGAGCACCGTCGAGCAGGACGTCGCCTACCTGCGGTCGCTCGGTGTGCGCGACGTGTGGCTGTACAACATCCAGGGGTTTCCGGCGGCCGAGTTGGCGCTGGCCAGGAGCCGGATGGGCGTCGACATGCGGGTGATGGGCAACGGCACGAATCCGGCGGCTTACCGGTCCGGAGCGTTCGCCTCGTTCGCCCAGGCAGCAGGCCTCGACGGCATCTACACCTACGACGCCGTCCGCTACACGCCGTCGGACTTCGCGACCGTGTGCGCGGCCGCCCGCCAGGCGAACCTGTTGTGCTCGGCGTCGGTGTCGCCGGGCTACGTGGCCAACCGCACCAAGCCGGGCGACGCCCAGGTCGTGTCGCGGGAGGGCGGAGCCCGATACGACGCCACCTGGGTCGGGGCGGTCAACGCCGCCTCCGACATCGTCAGCGTCACGAGCTACAACGAGTGGCACGAGGGGACCCAGATCGAGGGTGCCGTCCCGTTCTGCTTCCCGGAAGGGATCTGCTCGGCCGGGTACGACGGCGCGTACGGCACGGGAGGCGCGGCGGCCCAGGGCGCCTACCTGTCCCGTACCGCGTTCTGGTCGTCGATCTTCCACGGCTTGTGATCGTCGTCGAGCCCGCCGACCCTGGTCCCCCGCAGCCCGACGCAATGAGCGGGTCGGAAAATGACAGAGGGGCCGGCTCCCCGCCGGCCCCCCTGTCACCGTGCCGCCTTTCGGCGGATCAGGAGGCCGACGTCCTGCGCCTGGTGGTGGCGAGGACGACGACGCCGAGCAGGACGAGGGCGAGACCGCTGAGACCGACGACGCCGAGGGCGGCTCCGGTCCGGGGGAGCTCCGGCGCCTCGAGCACGACGCCGAGGACGATGGCGATGTTGGCCGCCGCCGAGGCCGTGACACGCTTGCCGAGGACGTCCGCCCCTGTGGCGGTACCGACATTGCGGGTCGGGCTGTCCGCCTCGATGGTCTGCGTCTTGGTCAGCGTGACCGACGCGGCTGGGGCAAGTGTGGCGATCACGCCGATGCCGCCGAGCACGTCGTCGCTGACGGCGATGTCGGTCAGCGTGGTGTCACCGGTGTTGGTGACCGTATAGGTGAACGTGACATCGTCGCCCGGCGACACGGTCGTCGGGGTCGGCGTCTTGACGATGGTGAGCGCCGGGTGGATCACGGTCACGAACGTCTTGTCCGAGTCGCTCGACTGGCGCCCGAGGGCGTCGACGGCGTGCACGGAAGCGGTGTTCGTTGCCGACGTGGCCGCCGTGTGCTCGTAGGTGCAGTTGAACGAGGCACCCGGAGCGAGGGTCGAGCCGAGGCCCTGCGGGCAGGCGGCGGCGAAGCCGGCCTCGAGCGAGTCCTCCAGGCCGTCGATGGTCACCGGGACGTCGCCCGTGTTCTTGATGGCGACGGTGTAGGTGAGCGGGTCACCGGCGTGCACGACGAGCGAATCGCCGGCTGTGGCGTGGTCGGCGCCGTTCACCTTCTTGTCGAGCGAGATCCCGGTGGGCTTGGCCGTATTGGTGAAGGCGACGGTGGCGGCCGCCGCCCCGATGGTCACCGTTCCGTCGGCGGGAACCGACGCCGACGAGAACGAGCCGGAGGCCCGCTCCGTCACCGTGCAGTCCGTGCCGGTCGGGATGCCGACGATCGTCTGCGTGCCGCTGTCGGTGATGGTGACGGCCTGGTCGAAGGTCGTGCCGTCGCAGTCGACGTCGAAGGTGAACGTTCCGGATCCACCGGTGGTCAGCTTGGCGATCACCAGGTTGCCAGTGTCACGGACGTTGGTGAAGGCGACGATGTTGTCGCCGACCGTGATCGTCACGTTCCCGTCGGCCGGGACGGAGAACCCGCTGAACTCGCTGCTGTCCCGCTCGGTCACCGTGCAGTGCGTGCCCGTCGGGATGCCGGCGATGGTCTGCCTGCCGCTGTCGGTGATGGAAACGGCCTGGTCGAAGGGCGTGCCGTCGCAGTCGACGTCGAACGTGAACGTGCCCGACCCACCGGTGGTCACCTTGGTGATGACCAGGTCGCCGGTACGCCGGACGTTGGTGAAGGCCACCGTGTTGGTGCCCGTGGCGATGGTCACCTGACCGTTCGCCGGGTTCGACGAGGAGGCGAACAGGGCATCGGTGTCCTCGGTCACCGTGCACGCCGTGCCCGTGGGGATCCCGGAGATCGTCCGTGAACCGCTGTCGGTGATGGTGAACGTCTGGTCGAAGCTCGTACCGTCGCAGTCGACGTGGAACGTGAACGTCCCCGAGCCGCCGGTCGTCGTCTTGGACACGACCAGGTTGCCGGTGAGACGGGTGTTGGTGAAGGCCACCGTGTTGTTGCCCGAGGCGATCGTCACCTGGCCGTCGGACGGGTTCGACGACGAGGCGAAGAGGGAATCGGCTCGCTCGGTCACCGTGCAGTGGGTCCCCACGGGGATGCCGGAGATCGTGCTCGAACCAGCGCCGGTGATGGCCACCACCCCGTCGAACGCGGTGCCGTCGCAATCGACGTCGAAGGTGAAGATCCCGGTCCCGCCCGAGACGGCCTTGGTGATGATCAGGTTGCCGAGCTGCAGGTTGACGAACACGCTCACGGTCTGGGCCGCGCCGACCGGGATGACGAGATGGCGGGGGGTGGAGTCGAGCTGGTAGCCGGACGGCGCCGCCGTCTCCGTCACCGTGCAGGGGGTGCCCGACGGGCCGTTGATGGCGATGGCCCCCGTTGCCGCGATCCCGGCGGCGCTGACGGTCCCGTCACCGTTGGTGTGGCTGGTCTGGCTGAGGCCGGTGATGATCGTCGGCGGGAGGGTGACGGTGGGGGCGCACACGACGCTGAACGACGCGCCACCGAGCAGGGACCCGGTCGTGGAGCCACTGCGCTTCTCGATGCGGAGCCCACCGCCGACGGTGAAGCACGCCGGGCCCGCCTTGCGGTTGCTGGCCTGGGACTCCGACGGTGCGGCGGTGGTCTTGGCGTAGTTGCAGAACTGGGCACCCAGTGCCGTGTCAGGGGCGATCGGTACGGCGAAGCGCAGGGCGAAGTCGGTGGTGTTCGGCACGAACGACACGCTGTACTTGGCCACTGCGGCGTCGTTCACGAACACGCAGTCCGTGATGACGAACGTCGTGCGTCCGGCCACGTCGCTGGCGTCGACCGGGTAGTCGATGATGTAGCCGACGATGCCACCCGGATCGAAGTTGCTGGCGAATGTCGGGTCGAGCCGCTTGCTCGTGTTCTCGCTTCCGGGCGTGGGGCGGACGCCGTTGCACCCGTTCACGCCGCCCTCGAGGGTGACGACGGGCGTGTCGCCCGCTGCCTGCGCAGGCGCCAGGGCGCCGAGGATCGCGGCGAGCATTCCGGCGACGACGAGCACGGCGCCCAGGCGACGCCCGCCACTCCGCCGTCGACCGTCAAAAGAAGTTCTCAAGTTTCCCACCCCCGGGTGCCGATGTTCCAGGTGGAGTTGGCCTGGGCCACGACGCGCCCCGAATGGGCGTGTCTCTTCGGAGGGTGGCCGATTGGCGCGCTTCGACCAATGCTCAAACGGCGATTGACGAATTCGGTCTACCTCTGGGCGCGCGGTCGGGTCATCGTGGGGCGTTCTCGGTGGTTGTGTCCGGGGTTGACTGACCACGCCGCCCGGATGTCACCCGGGGTTGCGCCCCAGTTCGCCGGGTCGGCGTCTCGTGTCTCCGGA
Organism: Acidimicrobiales bacterium; assembly: GCA_036262515.1. GTDB lineage: Bacteria > Actinomycetota > Acidimicrobiia > Acidimicrobiales > JAHFUS01. The sequence goes on from DATAIT010000045.1 coordinate 31,720, forward strand.
AGCGGCCCGGCCAGGGCATCAGTGGGGGAGGGTTGCGGGGGGTGCGGGGCGGTGTGTCCGGTTTCGTCGCGAGCGTCGTGGGGGTCCGTGGAGCGCCGGTCGGGCGTCAGTCGGGAGCGTTGCGGGTAGCCTGCCCGTGCTGGCGGCGTGGCCGAGTGGTTTAGGCAAGGGCCTGCAAAGCCCTGTACACCGGTTCGATTCCGGTCGCCGCCTCCAGAATAAGTCCTGTTCAGAGGCACAATTTGCCTGAGCGACCGAGACGGTCCAGACGCCAGCCCCCACCAGCCCCCCATACGGGTGCGTAGGGGCCCCAAATTTCAGGCCCTCCGACCCCTGGCACTCCGCCGCTCCGGACCGACCTTGGGGGCGCCCTCAGAGGCCGTCCGGGGGGCTCGCGTACGGGCGACTTACGGGCTGACCCTCGTCGGCACCGCCGCCCGGTCGCGCCAGCCGGACACGGCGTCGGGCCTTCCTCAGCGAGCGATCGTGGGCCGCTCCTCAGCGGCGTCAAGGTCGTTCGTCCTCGCTGCGCTCCGGGCGCTCCACCTTGACCCCGCGGTCTGCGGCGGCCGGTCTCGCTCGCAGGAGGAAGGCTTCTGGTGGTCGACCGGTTGCGGGCGAGGGTCGGAGTCTGACCTACTCCCCTCGCAACGAGCGGAGTTCCGGAAGGGCGTCGCGATCCTTGGGGCGGTTCGCCCACTCCTTGCTGGCGATCACGTCGTCGAGCGCCGCCACCCGCACCAC
>DATAIT010000046.1 GCA_036262515.1 Acidimicrobiales bacterium
CGAGCAGCGGCGTGTCGATGATCGCCTGCTCGTAGGGGCCGAGGCCGCCGAACGGGTCGCGGGGCGACGCGTTGAGCGTGGACGGCGTGGTGATCTGGTAGTTGAGCAGCTTGCCCTTGTCCATGTGGAGGTGGTGGGCCAACCAGCCGCGGCCCGCCTCCCAGAAGCCCATGGCGATGCGCTCGTCCTTGGGAACCTTGTAGGGCGTGTGCACCTTGGTCTCACCCCGACGCCAGTACTCGAGCGCCTTCAGCATGCAGTTCATCCCGATGGCGGCGGTGAAGGCCATGGAGTAGGCACGGGCCCGGTTGCGCTCCAGCGCGTTGATGGTCCGCGGGACCTTCCAGAACAGCTCCTCCTCCGGGAGGCCGTGGCGGGGCATGACCATGCGGAGGCCGTCGCCCGTCGACTCGAAGAAGGGGTTGTCGATGGTGTTGTTGGCCAGGGCGGTCGACCACAGCTGGCCGTAGGCACCGGTCTCGATGGTGCGCCGGTCCCACCGGGGAGCGGTGTCCCAGGTGTACTTGCCGCGGAAGTCGGTTGCCGTCGGCTTGGGGATGGTGGTCTTGTTCCACGGGTGGTAGGGCGAGATGGGGTTGCCCAGGGGGTCCGTGCGGAACCGCGGGGGCCCGGCCGTGGTCCAGTCGTCGTAGAACGAGTGGTCGATGAACTCCTCGAAGCCGATGTTGATGTCGGTGATGTTGGTCGTCACCAGCTTGCCGTCGAGGATCACGCACGGCTTCGACCAGCGGGCGTTGCCCCAGGCGTCGATGTTGGCGTAGGTGGCGTCGTAGAACTCCGAGTTGTCCCAGATACCGGTCTGGGCGAGGTTCATCTCACGGGCGCCGACCTGCTCGTAGGCCGGGTTGGCCTCGAGGAAGAAGTCCATCAGGTCGTCCCAGATCCGGCAGATGACCTTGGCGAAGTCGAAGATCTTGCCGAGCTGGGTGTAGTACTCGTTGAACGACGAGGTGGAGATGGTGGTGGTGACGCCACCGGGGGCCAGCGTCGAAGGGTGCGGGTACTTCCCGTACATGAGCATGCACATGATGCGGCCGACCCGGGTCCACTCCAGGGCCTCCAGGTAGATCTGGCCGGTGAGCGGGTTGAGGGCATCCATGATGTCCTTGATGGTGCGGTAGCCGTGGATGTCGCCGTGGGGCGACAGCGTCTTCTCGGCACGGGTGACCAGCTCGGGGTTGGTGACCGACACGAGCGCCGTCGAGTAGTCGGGACCGGCCAGGAGCCCGAGGTGCAGCGGGCGGTCGTAGAACATCTCGCCCACCTCGCCCAGGTTGCGGACCTCAGTGCCGAGGGGCGGCGGGCTGGCGCCGAACGCCATGTCGAGGCACTGCGACGACACGGTGGCGTGCACGCCGCCGCACACGCCGCAGGCACGGGAGCTGATGTCGATGGCGTCGCGGGGATCACGACCCTGGAGGATGATCTCGTACCCACGGAAGAGCATGGCGCGGGAGTGGGCCTCCACCGCCACGCGGTTCTCGAGGTCGAGCACGCAGTGGACGGCGAGGGCGCCGGCCACTCGGGTCATCGGGTCGATGTTCCAGTCACGCAGGCGGGGCGGGGCGGCCAGCTGGGCACCGGGGCCCTCCTGGCGCCGCACGTAGCCCTTGGGCTTGGCCACCGAAACGGCGTAGGGATCGTTGACCCCCTCGCGCAGTGTGGCCTTGCCACTCTGGTCGAACTCGATGGGCAGATTCTTGAAACACATAGAGGCGCTGCTCCCCTTGATTGCGTCCTCCCGGGAAGGAGGACTTGCGGTGTTCTGTCGTGATCCCCTGGTTGCCTTGCAATCCCAGCAGGAGGGCGGCCGGATTGCCGCCCTCCTGCGCCTGCAAACTGCTAGCGGCCGCCCTCGTGCGAGTGCTGCACCGTCGAGTAGGCCTTGTGGAAGGCCTTGAGCGCACCCTTGGGCGGAGTCTTGGATCGGGCCCACCCGCTGGAGTGGGCGCTGTCCGCCGTCCACCGCGCCGTCATGTTCTTGTCGACGCGGGTCATGTTGCGCATGCGGCGGATGAACCCGCCGGTGATCTTGCTGGTGGTGCTGGAAAGCATGGAGCCCGGTGACTTCTCGAAGATCGGCGAGAACTTGTCGGGGAAGCCCGGCATGGTGCAGCCGATGCAGATGCCACCCATCTGCATGCACCCGCCGTGGCCGTCGACGATGCCGCGCTCGGCGATGTTGCACTGGACCACGGGGCCCCAGCAGCCGAGCTCCACGAGGCACTCCTTGTCGCCGTACTCCTCGGCGAACACGCCTTCCTCGTAGTAGCCGGCACGCGGGCAGTGGCGGTGCACCGTCTCGCCGAACAGCCAGGCCGGACGGCCCAGCTCGTCGAACTCGGGCAGCGGGGCCAGGCCGTTGAGGAACAACAGGGCGGCGGCTGCCGTCTCCAGGTAGTTGTCGCCGATGGGCGAGCAACCCGGGATGTTGACCACCGGGACGCCGAAGGCGGAGCGGTAGTCGCGGCCCAGGTAGTCCATCATGCCCATGGAGTTGGTGACGTTGCCCTTGGCCGCCGGGATGCCGCCCCAGCTGGCGCACGTGCCGATGGCGATGATGGCGGCGGCACCCGGGGCCAGGCGGTCGAGCCACTCGAGGCTGGTGATCTGGCGGCCGGTGGCCGGATCCTCACCGAGGCCCATCCAGTAGCCGCCGGTCTGGGCGGCGATGGACTCGTCCATGATCGAGCCCTCCCACGTGATCACGTAGGGGGCGTCGAGCTCGCCGCGCTCGGCCATGAACAGGTTGTGCGTCCACTCGGGGCCGACCTCGGTGGAGACGACGGTGTGGATCAGCTCCACCCGCGGGAGGCCCGGGATGATGCCGGCGAGGAGGTGCTCCACCCGGGGATGGGTGCCACCGGCGACGGAAACGGTGCAGCCGTCGCACGAGCCGCCCACCATCCAGATCAGATAGATCTTCTTCAGGGGGCCGAGCGCCAGCACGTCGGGCGGCTCCTCGAGAGCCCGGCTGCGGACGCCGATCGGTGCCATGGGATCGAGCGGGTCGTACCCGTCGATGAGACCGACGTCACGCCGGCCTCGCTTGAAGCTCTCCATCTCCGAGCCGGTGGGCGACGGCCCCGACTGGGTGACGGAGACGGAATCACCACGTGGCGATCCTGCCTCCGCGTCGGGCCCGCGCCGCGCAGTGCGTGCCCTGCGGCTGCGTCCGTCAGTTGCCATTGATCGGAACCCCCTCGTTGGGTCGTGGTATGTGTACACTACACCTATCTGGCGGCGTCGTCAGCGGCCAGATCCGAAGATTTTTTTTCCCGGTGCCCCGTCCCATTTCCTGCCCGATGCTGCTTCAGTGGAGGAAGGACACGGCGCCGAACTGGCCCGGCGGACTCACCTCAGAGGAGGATATCCGTGGACGAACTGCTCCACCCCCCCAAGTCACAGGCGCTTCGGGAGATGTTCTGGCGGAGCGAGATCCTCCAGGTCATCTACTGGTTGCGGGGCGAGCAGTTCGGCCTCGGCGAGTTCCGTGACCAGGCCGATGCGAAGATGCTCGAGCGCTTTCTCGGCGTCGACGCCGAGATCGGCGTGCAGTACCTCGACCTCCTCGTCGACCGCGGCGATCTCGAGCGCGAGGGCGACCGCTACCGCCTGTCGGAGGACGGGATCCGCGAAGGCGCCCTGGAGTTCGCGGCCAGCTGGAGCGACCTGACCCGCCCCACCCACGGCGAGTGCAGCGCCGACTGCTGGTGCCACAACTCGCCCGACGAGGCGGCCGCCTGCCAGCAGGAACGGGCCGCCGCCCACGCCGACCACGATCACTGACCGCACCCCGACCCACGACCCGCAACCGGCCCACAACCGACCCACGACGAGCAAGAGGACGGAAGACTCCATGGCCACCGAAGGCAAGTCCCGCAAGTCACTCGAGGAACCCCAGGGCGGCCTCCCCCGCAACTACCTGCGGGCCAGCCTCCTCCTCCTGATCGGCGAGGCGCCGGCCCATGGCTACGACCTCCTCGACCAGATCGCCCAGCTCGGGCTGCGCAGCGTCGACCCGGGCGGGCTCTACCGCACGCTCCGTGTGATGGAGGACGACGGCCTGGTGGAGTCGTCGTGGGAGCACTCCAACGCCGGCCCGGCCCGCCGCACCTACCGGCTCACCGCCGACGGCGTCGACTGGCTGCACGCCTGGGCCGGCGCGCTCCGGGAGAGCCACCGCTACCTGTCGGCCTACCTCGGTCGCTACGACGACATCAGCACCACCGTGAGCGCCACCGTCGACGAGGTCACCATCCTCTCGTGACGACGGTGGAGTCCAACCTGACGCACGGGGCCGATGCGCCGGCCGCTCCGGCCACGGAGAGCGGACTGCGCATCGCCCTGGCCGGCAAGGGCGGCGCAGGCAAGACCACGGTGTCGGCCACCCTCTCGCGGCTCCTGGCCCGGCGCGGGCACCCGGTGCTCGTGATCGACGGCGACAGCAACCCGAACGTGGCCGTGGCGCTGGGCGTGTCGCAGGCCGACGCGGCCGCCATCCCGCCGTTGCCGCTCGGGCTCGTGTCGCGCCGCCTCGACGGGCCGGCCCTGAAGGATCCGGTGTCGAGCATCGTCGAACGCTTCGGCACCACGGCGCCCGACGGCGTGTCCGTCGTGCACATGGCCATGCCGGCCCACGCCGACGAGGGGTGCCTCTGCTCGTCCCACGCCACCGTGAGCGCCATCCTGGCCGACACCGGCCGCACCCGCGAGTCGGTCACGGTCCTCGACCTCGAGGCCTCGCCGGAGAACTTCAGCCGGGGGACGACCCGACACGTCGACGCCCTCCTCTTCGTGGTTGAGCCCTACTACCGGTCGCTCGAGACGGCCCGGCGCATGGGCGTGCTGGCCGCCGAGCTCGAGCTCGACCGGGTGTGGGTCGTCGCCAACAAGCTGCGCTCTCCCGGCGACATCGAGGCCATCGACGAGTTCTTCGGCAACCACAACCTCCACGTCGCCGCCTACGTCCCGTGGGGCGACTCGGTGCTCGACGCTGACAAGGAGGGCACTCCCCTGCTCGACTTCGACCCCGAGGGTCCGGTCGTGGCGGCCATCTCGCAGCTTGCCGACCGCCTGGTGAGCCCCGCCGCCTGAGCGGCGCGCCGGCCCGCCCGGGCCCGCGCTCACGCGGCCGGCGCCACCGGACGGCGACGGGCGGCCCGGTCCCACCACTCGGCCGGCAGAGCCACCACCGCCACGGTGAGGGCCCAGGCCCAGTAGTCGAGGCCGAGGGTCAGCCACGTGCCGACGTGCAGCGCGGCGGCAAGCGCGACGAAGGTGGTGCGGGCCCGCGGTCGGGCCAGCAGGACGGGTGCGGCCAGCTCGAGGCCGAGGAGGGTGCCGGCGACCACGTGCGACAACCATGCCCGCTCGGCGATGGCGCGGGCCACCGCCCTGGTGGGTGCCCGGGTGCCGGCCACCGCGGACCAGAGGATCCACCGCATGTTGTCGCCCGTGACCCATGCGACGCCGGTGTGGCGCAGCTTCTGGACGCCGCACGCGGCGTAGACGGCGGCGATGACCGCCGTCGCCGCCCGCACCGGCCAGCCCCAGCGGCGGGACGTGCGCCGGTCGCCCCACGCCGCGTCAGCCGGGGCGAAGAGCACCGGCACGGCCGCCAGCAGGAGCAGCACGTCGTTGTGGAGGACCTTGCCGAGGCTGCCCCGCAGCCCGGCCAGCACCAACAGGCTTCCCCAGGCGACTGCCAAGGTCGACGAGGGCCGGCGCCCGGCGGCGGCGGCGACGGCGGCTGCGGTTCCCACGACCTGCAGCGCCACCAGCACGCCGAACGGCGGCATGGACGCGAGCCACGAGAGAAGCGCGGGCGGGCGGAACAGCGCCGCCGGCTGGCCGGCCAGCTGGGTGTACGGCCCGGTGGCCACGCGCAGGGCGATGACGGCGGCAAGGCCGCTGCGCACGGCGGCGAGATGGTGGGCCGGCCCCGGCGCCACGAGGGCGGCGTCCAGCCGACGGAGGGCCCCGAGGCCCCGTGCCCGCCGGACGGAATGGTCGGGTCCGCCCGCCGGAGGCGGGCAGGGCCGGAGCCGGCCGGGGCGGCGGCCGCCGGCGATCCCGGGCCGGGCCGGGGACGTCATGTCCCGGCCCCAGCGCAGGTCACCCAGAGCATGCGGCGGGCGGGCGGCGCTGGCGAGGCGCCTGTCCCCACGTGTCCGGAGACCTTGTACACCCGCACCCCCGTGGCGACCACGCCGAGGCGGGTGGCGGCAGCGCCGGCCCAGGCCCGGCACACGCCGTCCCGGTCCTCCGCCGGCAGATCACGCAGGCGGGGAGCCACGTGGTGGACGCCGCGATAGCCGCGGGGGAGCCGGTCGAAGGGCAGGACGTGCTCGGTGCCGTCTGCGGCCACCAGCCGCACGTCCCAGCTCGTCGTCGCGCTCGTGCGTTCCGTGCTGAACAGGCGGAACGCGCTCAGGGGCCACAGCTCGAGCTGGGCCACGACGCACAGCACGAGCAGTCCGGCCAGACCGTAGGTGACCGCCCGCGCCTGCCACGGCACACCTGCGCCGTCGTCCCCTGGCGCGAGGACGGGCGTCTGCACGGCCACACTTTGGCCCGCCCGAGCCGGACGCGGGACGCGTGGGCGGAGGGCTACATGAAGTTGCGCGTGTGGAGCGCAGCGAGGGCGCTTGCCCGCTCGGGCGCGAAGCCGAGCTTCACCAGCCGCCGGCGGCGCCCCTCGGCCATCTCGGCCTGGAGCTCGAGCACCCTCCGGAAGCCCTCGGCGACGGCCCGACGTTCCCAGGACCCGGCGGCCAACACCACCAGGGCGTCGAAGACCTCCTCGTTGAGGCCGCTGGTGTGGGCCAGGGCGTCGTGTCGGCGTTCGATGGCGGTGGCCAGGCGTCCGAGCTGGGCCGGCTCGCGGGCCAGCACCTCCGCCATGTGGGTCATGCCGAACGCAACGTGGCGGGCCTCGTCGGCCAGGGCGAGCTGGGCGACCCGGCGGGTGACGGGATCGGGGCCGTGGCGCTCGAGGAAGGACAGCAGTGCGAGGAAGGTTCCTTCCCCGAGCACGGACAGCAGGAAGTGGGCCAGGACGTAGTCGGGTTCCTCGAGCAGGGTCAGGAGCGAGGCCTGGCCGCCGGCGGTGGACAGACCGAGCTCGGCGCCGCGCAGCGTGGCCCGGCGGCTGAAGACCTCCACATGACGGGCCTCGTCGGCCACCTGGACGGCCAGGACCTGGACGACCTCGCGGAAATGCGGGTGGACCTGCCCGAGGAACCGGGCCGGGACGACCATGGCGGCGTTCTCGTTCTCGATGAGGTAGGTCATCACCTGGACCACGGCGGCCTCGACGTCCGGATCGAGCTCGAACGGGTCCTCCCAGTCGATCGCAGTCGCCGGATCCCACTGCCCGGCCGCGGCCTGGCGATATGTGCGGGCGGCGTCGCCGGTCCACACCGCCTCCCGGTCGTCGAGGGCGAACGCGTACTCGGGGGCACCGGCCTCGACGAGGGCGCCCCTGGCTGCCAGCCCCCACGCCGCCCTCGGGCGATCGGCGACGGCACCGGCGGCCGTCGGGTCGGGCGCCCCGGCCCGCTGCGAGCCGTGCCAGCGGTCCTCGTCGGCGCTCCCCCGCCGGATGGTGCCGGCCGGAGCGCCTGCCCCGTCCGGCGCCGGCTCGAAGCGATGACCGTGCGCCCGGCTCCACGCCCGCAGGTGCACGCTCAGTGCGGGGTCGGTGCCGGACACGACCAGGCGCGCCCCGACCGGCAGGCGCTTCAGCGCCCGCTTGACCAGGACCGAGGCACCCTCCTCGAGCCCCAGGTCGCAGAGATCGAGGACCTGAGCGTCCTCGGGCGGGCCGGGCGCCGCTCGGGCCGCCGCGACGGCCTCAGGGCCGGTAGCCGGAGGCGGTGACATTGCCCTTCTCGTCGTAGAACCCCGACTCGTCGACGGCCGCCTCCAGCAGGCCGTACCCCGAGACCCGGCCCGGGCGCCACGCCTTCAGTCCCTCGAGGTCGAGGAGCGGGCGGACCTCGGAGTCGTCGTACGACATGGATCCGAGGAGATCGACGAAGCGGGCCACCAACCCGGCCGGAGCAGCGGGACCGGCGGTGAAGTTGCAATGGTCGTAGATGGCGGTCTGGGTGAGCACCTTGGTGGCACCCGGCGGCAGCGTGCCCTCGGCGGAAAAGAGGAGGTGGTTGCCGTCGATCATGCAGGCGGCGACGGCCTCGCCGCTGAGGAGGGATTTCGCCGCCTCGCGCTCGCCACCGACATGGTCGCCGTGCTTGCCGACGCCGATCTCGTGGCCGAGGACCTGGACGTCGGACCCGGGCACGACCCCGAGCGACCGCAGGTGCGACAGCGGGATGAGCGTGGCTTGCGGCGAGTCGACCGCGCCGACCGCCACCGTGCCCCCGGCCAGACCGGCCACGTCGTCGATGCCGGAGTCGGCGCGCACGACCACCACCGACGTGAGGTCCCGATCGGTGTCGCGCATGGCGACGGCACCGACGTCCAGCCCCGCCGCCCCGGCCATCCGCCGGGCCCGCACCCATGCCAGCGGAGAGTTCCACGCCACGTGGACCTCGCCCAGCAGCAGGGCCTCGACCTGGCGCTCGTAGTTCGAGTACAGGACGTAGTCGAAGTCGAGGCCCTGCCCGGCGAACCAGGTCTTGAACCCCTCCCAGATGGTGACGACCTTGGCGTCGTAGGCGACCGCGCCCATGACGAGGCCGTTGTCGGCGGCCATCAGAAGACCGGCAGGCCGCACAGGGCCCGCCCGATGAAGTCGTACAGGGCGTCGGTGGTGGGTGCCATGACGGTGGCCGCCCGGGCGTCGCGGAAGTGGCGTTCCACGCCCACCTCGCGGCGGAACGCCGCCCCCCCGCACACCCGCATGGCCAGATCGGTCACGGCGGTGGACTCCTCGCCCGCCGCTGCCTTCACCTCGAGGATCCGCAACATCGTGTCGGGCCGTCCCTGCTCCAGGGCGTTCAGCGCGTCCAGGAGGAGGCCGCGGGCCATGTCGGTGCGGACCTGCATCCGGGCGACGTTGGCCCGGACCGTGGGGTTGTCGGCCAGCGACTGGTCGAGGTGCTCGAGCCGGGTGCCCGAGGCATGGGCGGCCGCCTTGCCCGTGGCCGCCGCCATGGTGCCCACGGAGAAGGCGGCGCTCATCAGCTGGAAGTACGGGAGGACGGTTCCCATCATCACGTCGAGCCCACCACCGTCGGGGCCGAGCATGGCGCCGGCATCGACCTTGACCCCCGAGGCGGTCATGGGCCGGGATGCGTTGCCCCGCAGGCCGAGCCCGTCGAACGTGCCGGCCAGGTCGAGGCCGGGCGTGCCCGCCGGGAGGTACCAGATGGTGCTGGCCCCGTCGGCCGCCACCGGACGGCTCGACCACACGTAGCCCCCGGCCTCCCCGGCCGACGTCACCCAGCTCTTCTCGGCGTCGAGGCGGAACCCCCCGTTCTCCGCCACCGCCGTGCTGAGCGGCGCCCAGAAGTGGCTGCGACTGCCCGCCTCCGAGAATGCGAGCGACGCGACGACGGAACCGGCGGCGACGTCCTGGCGTACCTCCTTGGGCCCGTTGGCCTCGATGACGGCGGCCGCCGCGTAATGCATGGTGACCACCATCGCGGTGGAGCCGCAGGCACCTGCCAGCTGCTCGACGACTTCGGCCGCGGCCCGATGGCCGAGGCCCATGCCGCCCACGTCCTCGGCGCTCACCAGGCCGAGCAGGCCCGCAGCGCCGAGCGCGTCCATGGCGGCCCGGGGATACGACCCCGATCGGTCTATCTCGGCGGCTGCCGGTGCGATGACGTCGCTGATCACCGGCGCCAGGGCGTCGAGATGCGCGGCGCCGGGAGTCGGTCCTGAGGGAGACGACACGGTAAATCTCCTGTTCTTCGTTCGTCGACGAGGTCGGTGGCGGCGGCGGCTGCCGATCGCGCAGGGTGGTCCGGGACCACGTCGACGGGTCGGCTCAGGAGAGCCGGCGTGCGAGCATGGCGCCTGGGATGGGGGTCGCCCGACCGGGCGGCGTCCTCCGGGGAGCTCAGCGCAATGTCATGGGCTCCCCCTTCCGTCGGCGCTCCGGACCATTCTGCTGCGCCCCCGAACCTTCGGCAATTCGCCGGCAGAACCCGACGAACCGGACACCAAAGGGGGTTTAGTAGGTGTAGCCTTCACTTATTCGGTCGCCAACCAGTACCCCGTCGCGACACCTGGCTCCTCGATGAGCGGCTGGATCGTCGCGTCGGTGCTCGGGGGGGTGTTCGCCCTGGTGGTCATCGTGGTGCTCGTCATGGTCTCGAAGGCCGTGATGCGCACGGCCAGGAACGCCAGCGAGCTGATGCTCGCGCTCGAGCAGGTCCAGGCCCAGACGAGCGTCCTGGCCGACTTCCAGGCCCAGAGCGACCACACGGCCAGGGTCGTCGACGACGCCACCTCCGTCCTTCGCAGCCTGGAGGCGAGCGGGCAGGTGGCCGAGCACGAAGGCAACGGTCGCGATGGCGGCCGGTGAGTCCGGGCGCCGGTGCGCCGGTGCTCGGGGAAGTGCGCACACCCTTGTACGATTGCATGTCCCGGCGCCTGCTCCACGAGGCGCCCGACCGTCCGGCGAGGCAGCCTTCGCCGCATCTTCACGAGCCCTAGGAGGCGCGCCATGTGTCTAGGAATCCCCGGCCAGGTGGTCGAGATCGTCGACCCCGCGCAGCACAAGGCCATCGCCGAGGTGGACGGCGTGCGCCGTGAGATCAACGTCGGCCTGGTGATGGGCGACGTGGGCGGTCTCAGCGTCGGCGACTGGGTCTTGATCCACGTGGGCTTCGCCATGTCGAAGATCGACGAGGAGGAGGCGGCCCGCAACCTGGCCTGGCTGAAGGAGCTGGGCAGCGTCTACGACGACGAGATCGATCAGTTCCGGGAGAGCTCGCCACTGTGAAGCTGGCCCCGCACCAGGCGGACGGCGAGCTGCTGGCCGGCCTCACCTCCGATCTCGCGCGGGCGTCGCTGGCCCTGGCCCGGCGGTTCTTCGCCGGAGGCACGATGTGGTGTGCCTCACCGGCGTGGCCGTTCCACTCGCACCACGTGGCGGTGGAGTTCGTCCACCCGGTGATCATGGGGAAGCGGGCGCTTCCCGCCGTGGCGGTGCCGGCCGACGAGGACCTGGTGGCCATGCTGCGCACCACCGCCCGCACCGGCGACATGGTGGTGGCGGTGGCGGGTGCCGACGACGAGGCGGTGGCGGCGGCCATGCGCCGGGGCGACGCGTGGGGCGTGGAGACGGTGTGGATCGGGGCGGGCCCCCGCCCACCCGCCGGTGCGGCGAAGCACGTGCTGTGGCTTCCCACCGACGACCCCCTGCAGGCCTCCGAGCAGTTCGTCCGCATGTACCACCTGCTGTGGGAGCTCACCCATGTGTGCTTCGAGCACCAGGGACTGCTCTCGTCGGAGGTGTGTCTCGACGACGTGTGCATCACGTGCTCCGACGAGGGGCGTCCAGCGGAGGTCCTGGCCGTCGAAGGCGACGAGGCGCTGGTGCGCACGGCCGAGGGCCGGGAGCGCATCGACACCTCGATCATCGACCCGCCCCAGCCGGGCGACCTCCTGCTCGTCCACGCCGGTTCGGCCATCACGAACCTCGACGCGGCATGAGCGGGCGCCCGTGAGCCCGGAGGCGAGCGACTTCCTCTACCCCTTCATCGAACGGGAGGAGAAGGACGCCGAGACACTGCTGGCCGACCTGGCCACGTCGGCCCAGGCCAAGTGGGCGCACAGCACCCAGCTGCGCCTCGACACCCTGGCCGCGCTCGAGCCGGGGATCCTTGCGGCGGCGGCCGAGATGGCCGAGCGCTTCGCGGCCGGCGGCCAGGTCTTCGCATTCGGGAACGGTGGCAGCTCCACCGACGCCCTCGAGTTCGCACGGCTCCTCACCCGGCCGCCGTGGGGCGATCCCCTGCCGGCCCGGTCGCTGGCCGTCGACCAGGCGGTGCTCACCGCCATCGCCAACGACGTCGGCTTCGAGATCGTGTTCTCCCGCCAGCTGATCGCCTACGCGCACGCCGGCGACATCGCGGTGGGCTTCTCCACGAGCGGCAACTCCGACAACCTGATGGCGGCGTTCGCCGAGGCGCGCAAGCGGGGCATGCTCACCGTCGGCCTGGCCGGCTACGACGGCGGGCGCATGGCCGCCAGCACCGACGTGGCGCACTGCCTCACGGTGCGCTCAGACAGCGTCCACCGCATCCAAGAGACCCAAGCCGCGGTCGCCCATGCCCTGTGGGACGCGGTGCAGACCAAGCTCCGAGAGAAGGGGGCAGCATGAAGTTCGTCGACGAATATCGCGACCCGGCCGCCGCACGGGCGGCCATCGCCGAGATCACGGCGCTCGGTGGCGACGACCACCTGAAGTTCATGGAGGTGTGCGGAGGGCATACGCACACGATCTACAAGCACGGGATCGAGAACGTCCTCCCGCCGAGCATCGAGCTGGTGCACGGCCCCGGCTGCCCGGTCTGCGTGATCCCGATGGGTCGGGTGGACGACGGCATCGCCATCGCCGAGACCCCGGGGGTCATCTTCACCTCGTTCGGCGACATGATGCGCGTGCCCGGCAGCCACGGCAACCTGCTCGAGGCCAAGGCGCGCGGCGCCGACGTGCGCATGGTGTACTCGCCGCTCGACGCCCTGCGCATCGCTCGCGACAACCCCGACCGGGAGGTCGTCTTCTTCGCCATCGGGTTCGAGACCACGGCCCCGTCCACCGCCATCACCCTGATGAAGGCCCGGGCGGCGGGCATCACCAACTTCAGCGTCTTCTGCAACCACGTGCTGATCGTCCCGCCGGTGCGCGCCATCCTCGACTCGCCCGACCTGCGCCTCGACGGCTTCATC
>DATAIT010000047.1 GCA_036262515.1 Acidimicrobiales bacterium
GTGGCGTCCGACGGCGGCATCTTCGCCTTCGGCGACGCCCGCTTCTTCGGCTCCACCGGGGCCTTGAAGCTCAACCGGCCGATCGTGGCCATGGCGCCCACCCCGTCGGGGAACGGGTACTGGCTGGTGGCGTCCGACGGCGGCATCTTCGCCTTCGGCGACGCCCGCTTCTTCGGCTCCACCGGCGCGATCAAGCTGGCCCAGCCCATCGTGGGCATGGCCCCCAGCCCGTCCGGGAACGGGTACTGGCTGGTGGCGTCCGACGGCGGCATCTTCGCCTTCGGCGACGCCAGGTTCGCCGGGTCCACCGGCGCGATCAAGCTCAACCGGCCCATCGTCGGCATGGCGCCGAGCGTCTCGGGCAACGGCTACCGGCTGGTCGCGTCGGACGGCGGCATCTTCGCCTTCGGCGACGCCACGTTCCTCGGGTCGACCGGTGCGCTGACCCTCGCCCGCCCGGTGGTGGGCATCGGGGTGGTGGGCCGCTGACGCGCCCCCGCCGGCGTGGGTCGGTGGGCGACTCTTCGATCGGTCAGCCGAGCGGCGGCGGGCCGCCGCCGGCGAGCGTCTCGACCGCCTGGCGGCTCCTCACCTGCCCGAAGTACACGATGGCGAGACCGATCCAGCCGAGCACGAGGGTGAGCAGGACGGCGACGCCGGCGCTCTCGCCCCGCTGGTTGGCCAGCCACATCGCGATGCCGAGGGGGACCAGACTCCACAGGACGACGAGAACGAGAAGTGTCGTGAAGATCCCGGATCCGAAACCGGACCCGTCGAGACGGTGCTCGGAGCTCGATGCCGTCCACGTCCTCCCGTCGACGCTCTGGCAGCTCGAGCCCGTCAGGCCCCGCGCGGCGAGCGACTGCATGCACTGCTCGGCACTGTCGTAGGTGGCCGTGTCGGCCGCTGACGCAGCCGTCACGGGTGCAAGGGCCAGCAGCAGGACGAGGGCGAGACCGGCTCGGCGCGCCATCGAGGCCGACCGGGCGGAGCGTGGAGGGCGCCATCCTCGACGTGGACTCCGGAATGCCGGCACGTTCCCCCTCCTGGCAGTGCGTCCTGGTGCGAAGTGTACCGGGATGCCGCCGCGACGCCCCCGGTCGGGGATCGTCTATGCGGAACGGCGTCGATCGCCTGCGGGCCCCGGCCGCTTGTCGTCCGTCAGCCCTCGACCCGCCCGCGAGCCGCCCATGCGCGGGCCACCAGGCCGATCGACCCCTCTCCGGCGACCGGGAGCCGGGCTCGGAGGCCGTCCTGTAAACGCCGCCGGGCGTCCTCGTCGAGCGAGGCGACGTAGCCGGGGGCCGGCCCGTCGCCCCCGAGGAACGGCGACCAGTAGTCGTCGAAGTCGGAGAAGAGGGTGGGCACGTCGATGGCGCGGACGGCCACGTCGCCCATGGCGGCGGCGTCCCACGTCGACCGCAGCGTGTCAGGATGGCAGAGCGAGAACCGCCTGCCCTCGTCCAGCTCCCGAGCAGCCGGGTCGAGCTCGACCGCCGCGTCCCAGAAGGTCCGGAGCAGTTCCATCTTCCCGGCGTAGTCCCACACGTAGGCGGCCACGACGCCGCCGGGCGCTGCTCGTCGCATGGCACGCAATGCGTCCACCGGATCGGGCAGGAAGTTGAGGACGAGCCCCGATACGACGACGTCGGCCCCGCCGGCCGGCAGGTGGGTGGCCTCGGCGACGGCGAACCGGGCCCGAGGGTCGTCGACGTGGAGGGCCGCCCATTCGGCGTAGGCCTCCGCCCGGTCGACGGCGACCACCTGGCTGGGCGAGCAGCGGTCGAGGATCGACGCCGTCAGGGCTCCGGTCCCGCAGCCCACGTCGAGCCAGCGTCTCCCTGCTGGGACCTCCAGCCAGTCGAGGAACTCCGCTGCGACCAGGCGGCTCCACCTGCCCATGTACGGCTCGTACGCGCCGCCCGGGCCCAGGTGTCCGTCATGGGTCAGCTGCCCGGGGTCGCATCGCGCCCGTCGGGATCCGGGACGCCCCGGGTGGCCCGCAGGCCGATCGGATTGCTCGCCCGGTAGGCCGGCTCTGCGGCGGTGAGCATGCGTCGACCCTCTCAGCTCGAGCCCGCTCGTTCTGCGGGCCAGCAGTATTGCGCGCGCGACGGGCATCGCACCCCCGGCGGCGATCGGGCGGCACCACCTCCGGACGGGGGTTGGCCCCCTTGCGTCCCCCGCCGGCGTGTGGTCCATTGAACCGTGGCGGAAGCGCAGGACCTCGTGCGGAGCCGGCGAGCCACGACGAGTGACCTGGTCCTTGTCGCAAGGGCGGAGTGGCGCGCCCGGTGGCGCTCGCAGGTCGTCCTGGTCGTGCTCACGGCGGCGACGTTCGGTGTCGGCATCGCCGCTCTCACCGCGGCCTCACGCTCCGAGAGCGCCTTCAACCGTCTGCGCGCCGCGACCCGTTCGGGCGATGTGTCCTTCGTCGCCGACGGGGCGTCCAGGGAGGGCCTGGCTGGTGCCGTGCGGGCGATCCCCGGCGTCGAGGCGGCGGGCGCGCGGGTCGAGCTCTTCGTGCGGCCGAAAGGGACCGAGTACTTCCCCGACTACGACCTGTATGCCTCCGCTCCCCTCACTGCCGCCGACGGCGCCGCCGTCGATCGACCGGTCATCATCCGGGGGCGTGCCGTGCGTGCCGACCGTTCCGACGAGGTCGTGCTCAGCGAGCCGCTGGCCGCATCGCTGCACGCGAGGGTCGGCAGCAGGATCACGCTGGAATCGATGACGTCGGCCTGGGTCGAGAAGAGCTTCACCGGAGAGGACCCCGGCCCTTCGGACGGTCCCGACGTCGACGTCGACGTCGTCGGTCTGGCCCGGGGTCCCGGCGACTTCGGGCGGTACAAGGCCCTGGTGCACCTGGCACCGGCCTTCGTCGAGCGATACGGCGATGTCATCAGTACCCACTTCAGCGTGCAGGCCCGGCTGACGGAGTCGGCCCGGCGGCTCGTCGATCGGGGCACCCTCCCGCACCTGGAGGGGACCGAAGTCGAGCCGTCCCAGTCCCGGAATGCAGGTGCGACCAACGACGGGCTGGGGACGATTGCCATCGGCCTGCGGCTCCTCGCTGCGGTCGCCTTGCTGGCCGGGGCGGTGGCCACGACGCTCACCCTCGCCCGCCTCGGACGGATCTCGATGGGGGATCGCCGGACGTTGACGGCGCTCGGGTGGACCGAGGGACGGCTCGTGTCCGCCCTGGTGATCGTCTTCTCGCCGTGGCTGGTCGCGGGTGTCGGCGTGGGCCTGGTGTGCGGTGTGCTCGCATCGCCCAGCGTCATGATCGGTCTGGCCCGCCGCGTCGACCCGGCGCCGGGAGCGGTTCGCGTGGAAGGCGCCGTCCTCGCCGTGGGGCTGGTCGCCGCCCTCGGCATCGGACTGGCCATCCTCCTGCTGACGGCGCGCCGGGCGGCGTCGGGCCGCGGAGGCGCAGGCAGTCGGCTCATGGGCGGCGGCCGGCTGCCTGGCCCCACCGGTGGGGTCCTCGGTGTCCGCTACGCGCTGCTCGCTGGACCGGCCGGTGGTGGCCGGACCAGCCGAGGGGCGGTCGCGGTGGTCGCCGCGGGCGTGGCGGGCGCCGTTGCGGCCCTCGTCGTGAGTGCGTCGATCGTGCGCCTGGCCGACGACTCGTCGCTGTCAGGTGGGCAGTCGGCTGCGACCAGGCTCGTCGACAGCGGCGAGTCCGTCGACGCCTACGACCGGGCGCTGCCCCTCCTGGCGGAGGACGACCGGGTGCAGATGCTGGCCGGGATCCACGTCACCTTCGACATCGACGCACCCGGCAGTGAGGAGTCCACTGCGCTCGTCTACGACATCCGCCGGGGGGACCTCGACGCCGCCGTGCTGCGGGGGCGGATGGGGACCCAGCCGGACGAGGTCGCCCTCGGGCCGGCCACCCTGGAGCGGACCGGCAAGCACATCGGCGACGACATCGAACTGCGCGGTCCGGCGGCAGCGCGCACGTTCCGGATCACCGGCGCCGTGCTGTTCCCGGAGGGCGACTTCTCTCACGACGACGGCGTGGCGTTGACGAGCGCAGCGGCCGACCGGATCGTCGGCGACATCCACGACGAGGCGCAGATCCACCAGATCGCATTCCGATGGAACGAGGGTGTGGATGCCACCGCCGCCGACCGGGAGCTGGCCGCCGCCGGCCTGCGCGTGTTCACCGACGAAAACGGTCTGCGACCGCCGGTGGTGACGAACTTGGCCGCCGTGGCGACCCTCCCCCGCTACCTGGCCGGGTTCCTCGGTCTCCTCGCCCTGGTCACCCTCGGCCACGCTCTCGTCGTCGGGGTGCGCCTGAGGAATCGGGAGACGGGCACCCTGCGGGCCATCGGGATGACGGCGGCCTCCTGCTCGTCTGCGGTGGTCGTCCAGGCGGCGACGATGGCCGGCGCCGCGGTGGTGGCGGGCGTGCCCGTCGGACTGTGGGCAGGACGGATCGTGTGGCGCCTGATCGCCGAGGCGGCGCACGTCGTCGTGGTCGCCGTGACGCCGTGGCCGGCCCTCGCCGTGCTCGTGGCCGCCACCCTGGTGGCGACCGCCCTCCTGTCCGTCGTGCCGTCATGGAGGGTCCTGTGCCTGCGACCGGCGAACGTCCTCCGTTCGGAGTAGCCGGCGCAGAGGCGGTGCGTCGCCTCCGGCCGTCGCCTACGTGATCGGTATCACCGGCTGCGGCCGGCTGTGGCGGGCGGGCGCAGGCTTCCTCCCAGCCAGGGGGGGAACGGCGACATCCCGGCGTAGCCCGGCGTCGTAACGCTCGACGCGGTTCTTGCCGTGGTCCTTGGCCGAGTACATGGCCACGTCGGCATCGCGCATGAGGCTGTCGGAGTCACTGTCGTCTCGTCGCAGGGCCAGCCCGGCGCTGGCGCCGACCTTGACGGAGACACCGGAGATCTCGACGGGGGCACCCAGGGCGGCCACGGCCCGCTCGGCGATGTCAACGGCGACGGCCGGCTCCGGGACGCCGTCGAGGAGCAGGGCGAACTCGTCGCCTCCCACCCGTGCCACCAGATCGCCCGGCCGCACGGCCTCGGCGAGGCGGGCGGCCACCGCGCACAGCACGGCGTCGCCGGCTGCGTGGCCGAACTCGTCGTTGACGTCCTTGAAGTCGTCGAGGTCGACGAAGAGCACGGCCTGTGTGCCGTCGCGCCGGTCGGGCCCCGACAGGGCGGCGTCGAGACGGGCCTCGAAGGCGCCCCTGTTGGCCACCCCCGTGAGTGCGTCCTGATTGGCGAGCAGCGTCAGGTTGCGGTGGCTGCTGGCGATGACCTCGGCCATCGTGTTGAAAGTGGCGGCCAGGATGCCGATCTCGTCGGCTCGCTGGACGTCGACGCGGTGGTCGAGGTCGCCGGCCGCCAGTCGGCCGGCCGACTCGCGCAGCCGGGCGACCGGCCGCAGGACCTCGGACGAGAGTCGCCGGGCGAACCGGACCACCAGCGCGGCGAGGAGCAGCCCCACCGCCGCCGTGGCCCAGGTGATGTCCCGCTCGAGGGTGGCCGCCGCCGACAGGTCGTGGCGAGCCAGGGCCCTGCTGGCGTCGGCCGCCTCGTCGAGCATGGCGAAGTTCTCACGTCCCTGGGCCACCTTGGACACGAAGTCGAAGGGCGTGAGAGTGGCGATGTCGACCGACCACAGCGCCTTCGAGAGGGCGAACTGGCGCTCGATGATCTCGCGCCCGCCGCCGGGACGCAGCGTGCGTATGGCTTCGGCGAAGCTGGCCTCCTCCTTGGTGGTCGCCGCCTGGAGCTTGATGCGGTCGACCGTCAAGGCCTGCACCGACGCCGAGCGGAGGAGGGCGGTCGTCACGATGTCGGCGCGCAGCTGCGAGAGCGCATCGGCGTCCTCCTCCATGCGTGTGGCCGTGTCCCGGAAGGCTTCGACGGTGAGGCGGGTGCCGACGAGGTTGGCGATCCCGCCGGCGGCGAAGACAACGAGGAAGACGGCGAAGGCACGGGTCCAGCGGGTTCTCAGGCTCCGCGCCACCCGGGGCGCTCGTGTGCCCGAGGTGGTGGCGCCCGCATCCGGCGCCGGTCTGTGCTTTCCCGCTCGAATCCTCGAAATGTCCTTCACCTCCACCGGAGCCGCCGCCAACGCAGGGGGTGGTTGTCTCGCCGGACGCCAGGCGCGAGCGTCTGTCTGTTCATCGGCAGGCGCAGCCGAACCTGTCGCCTCTCGGGAGGCAAACGAGGCCTGCGGCCGGCGATGGTCGGCCACACATTCGGTGCATTGCGACCTCAACCAGGAAAAGGTCGACCCGTCGCCGATCATCGCCAGGAGTATTCGCGTCGAAAGGCGGGACGCGGTGGCCGAACCGGGGGTCCCGGTCGTTCGAGCAGCCCTTCGGCGCCCGGTCCTAACGTCTCGGGCCATGGAACCGAGCGACATCACCACGACGCTGATGTCGCCGTTGAAGCCGCACCTCATCGTGCTGGTCGGCGCCACCGGCGACCTCGCCCGCCGCAAGCTGCTCCCCGGGATGTTGCACCTGTCGTCCAGCGGCCTCCTGCCCGAGTGCCGCATCGTGGGAACCTCACTCGACGACCTCGACACCGACGGGTTTCGCGAGGCGGCCAAGAAGGCGTGCGAGGAGTTCGCCCGGCCCGAGGTCATGGCCAGCCACTGGGCCTCGTTCGAGCCGAAGCTGACCTACATCCCCCAGGCCGCCGGTGCGGCAGGGCTGCGGGACGCGGTCGACCGGGCCGAGGCCGACCTCGGTCCCGAGCCGAGGCGCCTGCACTACCTCAGCGTGCCCCCGAAGGCGGCGACCGACGCCGTGCGGGTGCTGGGCAAGGCGGGGCTGGTCGAGCGGGCGCGAGTCGTGATGGAGAAGCCGTTCGGCACCGATCTGGCCAGCGCCTGCAGGCTCAACGCCACCCTGCACGAGACGTTCACGGAGCAGCAGATCTTCCGCATCGACCACTTCCTCGGCAAGGAGGCGGCGCAGAACATCCTCGCCTTCCGTTTCGCCAACGGGCTGTTCGAGCCGATCTGGAACCGGAACTTCATCGACCACGTGCAGATCGACGTGCCCGAGACCCTGTCGATCGGCAGCCGCATCGGCTTCTACGAGAGCACCGGCGCCTACCGCGACATGGTGGTGACCCATCTGTTCCAGGTGCTCGCCTTCGTGGCCATGGAGCCGCCCACCGCCCTCGAGCCGGGCGCCATCAGCGAGGAGAAGAACAAGGTCTTCCGCTCCCTGCTGCCCATCGACCCGTCGCAGGTGGTGCGGGGCCAGTACACCGGGTACCGCGACGAAGCGGGAGTGTCGGACTCGGAGACGGAGACGTTCGTCGCCCTCCGGTGCGCGATCGACAACTGGCGGTGGGCGGGCGTGCCGTTCTTCCTCCGCACGGGCAAGCGGATGGCCGAGGGGGCGCGGATCATCTCCATCGCGTTCCGAGAGCCCCCGAGGAGCATGTTCCCGAGGGGCTCCGGCATCGGCGGGCAGGGCCCGGACCACCTCACGTTCGACCTGGCCGACGCCTCGAAGCTGTCGCTGTCGTTCTACGGCAAGCGACCGGGTCCGGGGATGCGGCTCGACAAGCTGAGCCTCCAGTTCGCCCTCCACGAGACGGGGCGCGCGGCCGACGTGCTCGAGGCGTACGAGCGGCTGATCCACGACGCCATGAGCGGCGACCACACGCTGTTCACCACGGCGGAGGGCGTGGAACGCCTCTGGGAGGTGTCCGCTCCGCTGCTGGACTCGCCGCCGCCGGTCCGTCCCTACGCACCCGGCTCCTGGGGTCCGAACGCCATCCACCAGCTGGTGGCGCCGCACGCCTGGCGACTGCCCTTCGAGAGGACCTGGCGGCAGGGGACGTAGCGCTGGCCGGCGCGCGGTCTCCCGGTCGTTGGCAAGACTGGCGCCCAGCGCCCACACTCCCAGGAGGATCATCCATGACCGACCACCGAACGATGAACACGGTGATCCACGCTGCGGTACGCCGCGACCTGCGGCGCTTCGACGGGGCGCTGCGCTCGTTCCCCTCCGGATCGGAGCGGCGCGCCCACCAGCTGAAATCGGCCTGGGACAACCTGTCCTACCAGCTCCACCACCACCACGAGGACGAGGAGAACTACTTCTGGCCGGCACTCCGGGGCTTGGGTGCCGACGAGTCGCTCGTCGGAGATCTCCACGGCGAGCATGCCGTCATGCTTCGGGCCCTGCAGGGCGCCGA
Organism: Acidimicrobiales bacterium; assembly: GCA_036262515.1. Lineage (GTDB taxonomy): Bacteria > Actinomycetota > Acidimicrobiia > Acidimicrobiales > JAHFUS01. The sequence goes on from DATAIT010000047.1 coordinate 8,190, forward strand.
CTCCGCCCTGGCCGCTCTCGCCGGTGACCCGTCGGCGGACAACGCCGCCGAGGCCGCCGCCGCGGTCAACCAGTTGGACGGCGTCGTGCAGGACCACCTCGTGCACGAGGAGCGCGACCTCGAGCCACTGGCCGCCCAGCACCGGGGTTCACCACAGATGAAGGCGGCGGCCGCGTCGGCCCGGAGGTCGCACGACGAGGGCGGCGGCGTCTTCTTCGCCTGGCTGAGCGACGGCATCGACACCGACACCGCCGCCGTGTTGCGCCGGGAGGTTCCCGCCCCGGTGCTGTTCATGCTCACCCGCCTCGGCCGGCGCGGCTACCAGCGGCGCATCGCGTCGGCCTGGTCCTGAACGACGCCCGGGGGGAGCGAGCCTCGCCGGTCGGCCTGCGGTCAGGCCGGCCGGCGCCCCGTGTAGGCGAGGAGCTTGTCCTGCGGGTCGGCATCTGCCGCCACGGGGAGCTCCGGCTTGAACACGCCCACGCGCTGCTCGTCGGTGAAACGGCCGTGGATCACGTCGTAGGCGGGACCGGCCAGACCGGCGGGCATGGTGGGATCCTGGCCGGTGGCCCGGGCGATGTCCCATCCGTGGAGCAGTTGATCGGCGAAGGCGATGCCCAGAGCGGGCCCCGTCTTCTCGCGGGTGCCCGGGTCGGCGAATGCCTCCAGCACCTCCTGGCGGGCGCGCTCGAAGTCGGCGCGCGGGTCGTCGCCGATGACCGCAGGCGGCGTGGGCCCGGGCGGGGCCACGTCCTCACCCCGAGCCTGACCGAGGAAGAACCGCTGCGTCTCGAGCATGTGGTCGAGCAGCACCCGCACCGTCCAATCGTCACACACCGTGGGCCCATCGAGGTGGCCCACCGCTCCGGCCACCTTTTCGGTGGTCCAGGCGCTGGCGCGGTCGTACAGGTCCAACAGGTCGGATGTCATGGCTGCCTCCTCCGGCGTCGTGAACCCTCAGGTCCTACCCGATCGGGGTCATCCGGACCCAGCGGGCCGTCAGGAGCTCGGCCTGTCGCGCCAGCTTCGTATCCGCCATGCCCGTTCGCCTCCGGTCAGCGGCGCCACGCTGTCGCATCGTCGCCGCGCGACAGGGGGGCCGGCGATCGCCGCCGGCCCCCACTTCGCGTCACGCGCCGAAACAGTTCAGCGGCAGGCCGAAGTACGTGCAGACGTTCAGGATGCCGTTGTCGGGCGACCCGTTGAACTGGGCCTGCCGGGGGATCTCACCCATGGGCCCGACGATGTAGGTGCCGGCGTCGGCGATGCCGTCGCAGTCGACGTCGAAGGCGATCCACCCGCTGGGGAACTTCCCGGACTCCAGCAGCGCCAGGGCATGGGGCTTGGCGTCGAGAATCGCGTCGGCGCAACCGAACACGATCTGGGCGCCATTACTGGGGTCGTGCTCGTCCTTCTGGACGTTGGTGCACTCGTGTGCCAGCGCAGGCCCCGCCGCCAGCATGATCGACGCGACGATGCCGAAGGCACCGGACGCGTACTTGGCCCGCCTACTCATGTCCATTCCTCCTCGTTCTCGTGCCGGAACAGCCCGGCATCGGGTCCGAGCCGACAGAGGCACGGACGGCGCTCTTCATGGCGGGTGACCACCGGCCCCCCGCCGTCCCCTGAGCTCCGCCACCGCCCCCATCAGCCCATCGCCGCCAGTATGGCAGCGTCGGACGGCCGTCGGTAGTGCGCTGGCCCGCAGGTGGGCGCGTGGTGGACCCCCCGGCCCAGCGGGGGCGGACCCGACCATGGCTCAGGACGAGCCGCCTCAGGTCCCCTTGTAGTTGAGGACCTGGTGCAGCGTGTGGCGGACCTCAACCAGGTCGGCCTGGTCGGCCATCACCTGGTCGATGTCCTTGTAGGCCGACGGGATCTCGTCGATCAGGGCGTCGGCCCGGCCGGCCAGCCACACCTTGCCCTTCATCTGCGCGGCCAGGTCGGCCCGGCTGAACAGCTTCTTGGCCTGGGTGCGGCTGTGGCGACGGCCGGCGCCGTGCGAGCACGACGTCCAGCTGGCCGGGCTGCCCTTGCCGGCCACGATGTAGCTCCGGGTCCCCATCGACCCGGGGATCACGCCGAGGTCGCCGACGTCCGCCTTGATGGCCCCCTTGCGGGTGATCCACAGCTCGGCCCCGTTGTGCACCTCGCGCGTGGTGAAGTTGTGGTGGCAGTTGATCCGCCTGGTCTCGGCGCCGAAGCCGAAGAACCCGAACACGGCCCGCATGGCGTTGTCCATCATCTGGGCCCGGTTGGCCGCCGCGTAGTCCTGCGCCCACAGCATGTCGGCGATGTAGGCGGCGAACTCCGGGGTGCCCTCCACGAACCAGGCCAGGTCCGGGTCCTCCAGCCGCAGCTCGAGGTCCCTGGCCAGGCGCCGGGCCCTGGCGATGTGCATCTGGGCCAGCTGGTTGCCGATGCCGCGGCTGCCCGAGTGCAGCACCACCCACACCCGGGAACGTTCGTCCACGCACAGCTCGAAGAAGTGGTTGCCCGAGCCGAGGGTGCCGAACTGCTTGGCCGCCTTCACCGAGCGCTGGGTGCCCAGCTCGGTGGCGGGGCGGTGGGCCGACAGCCAGCGGTCGGCGTTGCGGCCCACATCGTCGTGGCCCTTGCCCACGCCCGCCGGGATGGCCTTCTCGACCCGGCCGAGCAGCGGCTCGAGGTCGTCCGGAAGCCGGTCTTCAGTGACGTCGAGCTCGGCTGCAATCATCCCGCACCCGATGTCCACCCCCACCGCCGAGGGGATCACCGCGTTCTTGGTGGGGATCACCGACCCGACGGTGGCGCCGATGCCCACGTGGGCGTCGGGCATGAGGGCGACGTGGCCCTCCACGATGGGCAGCCGGGCCGTCTTCTCGGCCTGGCGGATGGTGCCCGGGTCGATGTCGCGGGCCCAGGAGACGAGCTTGTCGTTGACAGTGGTGGGCATGGCGCTCCTCCCCTCAGTGTGTCGTGTCGTGCGGTCGGCGGGGGTCGAATTCGCACCTTCAGGGTGGCCTGGGATCCCCGCCGACTGACGGTCCGGGGCGAGCCGCCCACTGCCGGGGTGGGCCAGCCCCACCCTGTCCGGGTCGGTGGCCTCCTTGCCCTCCGGCCGTGGCGAGCGGACACTTGCCGTGTGGGAGCGGCGCGGATGTGGGGACGATCGATGCTGCGGCGTCAGGTCCTCGGAACGGTCCTGCTCGTGCTGTTCGTCGCCATGACCAGCGGGACGGTGGCAGCCGCCGTCGCCTCGGCCCGCCGTGCCGACAGCAGCATCGGCCGGTTCACCGAGCAGTCGCTGGACTTCGATGCCACGCTGTTCAGCTGCCCGCCGGGCGTCGACCCCAATGGCTTCGACAGCCAGTACGCCGTCACCACGGCCTGTCTGAATCCGCACCACGCCGCCGACGACATCATCGACTCGCCCGACGAGCTCGAGGCTCTGGTCAGGGCCCGCAACAGCGAGGGCGTGACGGCCCGGCTATCCGCCGGTTTCTGCTGGCCCTGGTCGAACCCAAGAAGCGACGGCACCCTCGTCGCCGATGTCGCACTCGACACCTGGTCGATGCCCTGGAACGCCAAGCCCGACGCCCGCAAGCTTGCGCCCGGGATCCCGAAGTCACACTACTGGACGAGCGACCCCGCCGGTATCGACCAGGTCGGCTGCGTCTACACGGCGCAGGGCTTCGAGTACCACTACGCCGGTGTCGTCTGGGGACGGGACCTCGTGTACCGGCCCGGCCAGGGCTGGGTCGGTCAGCCTCAGTTCTCCCATGACACCGTGGTCAAGCGGGCCAAAGCCGACTTCGTCGAGCTGGTGAAGAACACCTATCGGGTGCTGCTGACCCGGGGGCTGCTGGGCTGCTACGTGTACTTCGAGGACGGGCCCACCAGGGACTTCGTCCTCTCTCGAGTAGAGAGACCGGACGCGTGAGCCAGGATCCCGGTACTCGAAGCCCTGCGCCGTGTAGACGCAGCCGATCTTCCAGTGGATGACGCCTGAGGAGTCGGCTTCACTGGACGAGGCCACTTCGGCTGCGGTGGCCGACGAGCTCGGAGACGTCATGATCTACCTCGCTCGCCTGGCCGACGTGGCGGGTATCGAGCTTGCGACTGCAGTGGCGGGGAAGCTTGAGCGGGATCAGGGAAGGACGGCCGGCGAGCGCGGCTGGAATGACTCTGCGTGAACGGAGCACCCTTGCCTCAGGCTGACAGACAGGTGCCCCTTGCCTCAAGCTGACAGACGGGTGCCCCCGGGGGACCTGCCCCCTCGACGGTGTAGCGCCCCCGGCAGGACTCGAACCTGCGACGCACGGTTTAGGAAACCGACGCTCTATCCTCTGAGCTACGGGGGCTTGGGTTGCGAAACTGCTGGTCGGACCACATCCTCGCCGAAGACAGTGCCCACGT
>DATAIT010000048.1 GCA_036262515.1 Acidimicrobiales bacterium
GCTTCAGTTGATCGTCGGAGAGCGCCGCCGACCCACGAACCGTCGGAGGTGTCGCCTCGGTCGCCAGGCCTGACGCGCAAAACCCGGTCGCTCCTCGTCCGGGGAGGGACCGGGTTCCACTTCCCGCCGCTACTGCGGCCGGCGACAGCACATCGTACGGGCCCGGCGGGGGCCGTCAACCGGTACCGACGGGCCGCGGGTCGACTCGCCGCGAGGCGCCATCGATGGCCGTTGACGACCCCTGTCGACCCCTCGTGTCGCGTCCTCCCGCGTCCAAACCGCGTCCAGACCCAGACTGGCCCCGACAAAATCCCTGGTCAGAGGCCCTTTTCGCCTAGATGTCGTAGTAGAGCATGAACTCCCAGGGATGGGGCCGAAGCCGCACCTCGTCGATCTCCTTCAGGCGCTTGTAGGCGACCCACGTCTCGATGAGGTCGTCGGTGAAGACGCCGCCCGCCTTCAAGAAGTCCTGGTCGGCCTCGAGGGCGGCCAGAGCCTGCTCCAACGAGCCGGGCACCTGGGGCACCTTGGCCAGCTCCTCGGGCGGGAGGTCGTAGAGGTCCTTGTCGACGGGGTCTGGCGGCTCGATGCGGTTCTGCACGCCGTCGAGGCCGGCCATGAGCATGGCTGCGAACGCGAGGTAGGGGTTGCAGCTCGGGTCGGGGCAGCGGAACTCGACCCGCTTGGCCTTGGGGCTCTTCGAGTACAGGGGGATGCGGCAGGCGGCCGAGCGGTTGCGCTGGCTGTAGACCAGGTTGACCGGCGCCTCGTAGCCCGGGACGAGCCGCTTGTACGAGTTGGTGGTGGGCGCCGCGAACGCCAGGATGGCGCTGGCGTGCTTCAACAGCCCGCCGATGTACCAGCGGCCCATGTCGGACAGGCCGGCGTAGCCGGTCTCGGCGTAGAAGAGCGGCTCGCCGCCCCGCCAAAGCGACTGGTGGGTGTGCATGCCCGAGCCGTTGTCCTGGAACAGGGGCTTGGGCATGAAGGTGGCCGACAGGCCGTTGGCCCTTGCCACGCTCTTCACCACGTACTTGTAGAGCATCAGCTTGTCGGCCATGCGCAGCAGGGTGTCGAAGCGCATGTCGATCTCGGCCTGGCCGGCGGTGCCGACCTCGTGGTGCTGCACCTCGATCTCGAGACCGAGCTTGCCCATGACGAGGATCATCTCCGAGCGGATGTCCTGGAAGTGGTCCATGGGCGGGACCGGGAAGTAGCCCTCCTTGTAGCGGGGCTTGAAGCCGAGGTTCGGCCCTTCGTCCTTGGCCGAGTTCCAGATGCCCTCGACCGAGTCGACCTGGTAGAAGGCCGACCGCTGATCCTGGCTGAACCGCACGTCGTTGAAGATGAAGAACTCGGCCTCGGGCCCGAAGTAGGCGGTGTCGGCCAGGCCGGTGGTCTGGAGGTAGTCCTCCGCCTTCTTGGCCACGTAGCGCGGATCACGCGAGTAGCTCTCGCCGGTGATCGGGTCGCGCACGAAGCAGTTGAGGTTCAGCGTGGGGTGCTGGCGGAAGGGGTCGATCACGGCCGTGTCCGGGTCGGGCAGCAGGATCATGTCGGATTCCTGGATCTCCTGGAACCCCCGGATCGACGACCCGTCGAACCCGTAGCCCTCCTCGAACGCCTCCTCGGTGAGCTGGGCGACCGGCACCGAGAAGTGCTGCATCAGACCCGGCAGGTCGCAGAACCGGAAGTCGACGATCTCGATGCCTTCGTCCTGGGCGAGGCGGACGACCTCGGCCGCGCTGCGTTGCTCCACGAATGCCTCCTCCGACGACGGTGACTTGGTCGGCGGACAGCCTGCCACCAACGTCCGGGACGTGCCGCCGGGAGCTGTGAACACATTGTGAACCCCTGCCCAATCCCCTCGGACACGCGGGGCGGGCTGCGAAACTGGTGCCCGACGGCCGTCCGGAGGAATGCATGACCACGATCGAGCGCCAGCAGGACTATGTGTTGCGGACGGTGGAGGAACGGGGCGTCCGCTTCATCCAGCTGTGGTTCACCGACGTCCTCGGGATCCCCAAGGCGTTCAACATCACACCCGCCGAGCTGGAGAACGCGCTGGCCGAGGGCATGACCTTCGACGGGTCGGCCATCGACGGCTTCAGCCGGGTGCAGGAGAGCGACGTGCTCGCCCGGCCCGACGCCAACACGTTCCAGATCCTGCCCGCCGAGACGGCCGGGGCGCCGGTGGCGCGCGTCTTCTGCGACGTCTGGAACCTGGACGGCACCGAGTTCGAGGGCGACCCCCGCTTCGTGCTCAAGCGCCAGCTCCGGCGGGCCCACGACCGTGGGTTCTCGTTCTTCGCCGCTCCCGAGGTCGAGTACTTCTACTTCGCCGGCGACGGCTCCGCCCGCCCACCCCAGCCCCTCGACCAGGGCTCGTACTTCGAGCTCACCGTCGCCGACCTGGCCGGCGACCTGCGCCGGCGCACGGTGCTCACCCTCGAGGACATGGGCATCCCCGTCGAGTACAGCCAGCACGAGGACGCGCCCAGCCAGCACGAGATCGACCTGCGGTACACCGACGCCCTCACCATGGCCGACACCGTCATGACCATGCGGCTGGTGGTGAAGGACATCGCCCAGCAGGCGGGCGTGCACGCCACGTTCATGCCCAAGCCGCTGGCCGGGGTGCAGGGATCGGGCATGCACACCCACTTCTCGCTCTTCGAGGGCGACACGAACGCCTTCCACGACGAGGGCGACGAGCACCAGCTGTCCAAGGTGGCCAAGGGCTTCATCGCCGGGCTCCTCACCCACGCCTGCGAGATCACCGCCGTCACCAACCAGTGGGTGAACTCCTACAAGCGTCTGGTGGTGGGCTACGAGGCTCCGGTCTACGTCTCGTGGGCCCGCAACAACCGCTCGGCCCTCGTGCGGGTGCCGGTGGCCAAGCGCGGTCGCAAGGAGTCGTCGCGCATCGAGTACCGGGCCCCCGATCCCTCGTGCAACCCGTACCTCGCGTTCGCCGTCGTGCTGGCCGCAGGGCTGAAGGGCGTGGAGGAGGGCTACGAGCTCCCCCCGGAGGCTGCCGCCAACCTCTACCAGATGACGCCCGAGGAGCGGTTGGCCGAGAACATCACGTCGCTGCCCGGCTCGCTCATGGAGGCGCTCACCGCCATGGAGAGGTCCGAGCTGGTCGCCGAGACGCTCGGGGAGCACGTCTTCGAGTGGTTCCTGCGGAACAAGCGGGCCGAGTGGGGCGACTACAAGTCCCAGGTGACGCCGTTCGAGCTCGACCGCTACCTCCCCCTGCTCTAGGACGGCTGACCGTGGAACCTCTCCTGCTCCATCCCGATCCTGCGCCGCCGGCGCTGGCCCAGGCGCTCGACCTGGCCGGCTACCCGTGGAAGGCGGCCGGTACCGCCGACGTCGCCGCACGCGTCGAGCCCGAGGACGGATGGGCAGGCGCCATCGTGTGCGCCCAGGAGGACCCCGAGGGCGCCTTCGCCCTGTGCCGCACCGTGCGCAAGCGGGACCTCCCGCTCGAGCCGCTGCTCCTCCTGGTGGCGGGGCACCAGCTGGCCGACCTGGAGCTGCGCGAGGACCTGTTCGACGACTTCTGCCTGTGGCCGTTCCAGCCCCGCGAGCTCGAAGCCCGCCTCAAGCACTTGTTCTGGCGCACCGGCCGGGGCACCCGTCCCGAGCTGGTCGAGTACGGGCCGCTCGTCCTGAACCTCGAGACGTACCAGGCCGCCATCTCCGGCCGGCCGCTCGACCTCACGTACATGGAGTACGAGCTGCTCAAGTTCCTGGCCACCCATCCGGGCAAGGTGTTCACCCGCGAGACCCTGCTGTCGCGGGTGTGGGGCTACGAGTACTACGGCGGTGCCCGCACGGTCGACGTCCACGTCCGCCGCCTGCGGGCCAAGCTCGGCAACGAGCACGAACAGCTGATCCAGACGGTGCGGTCGGTCGGGTATCGCTTCGGCCAGTCCCGCTGGAGCATCTGACCCGGGGCGGGCCGGGGACCCGCCGGGTCCGTCTCCGCCGTGTCAGCGACCCCGAGCGCGGCGGGGACGGGCGCCGAGGACGAGGGCGCCGCCGATCATCAGCAACACGCCGGCGGCGATGAGCTGGGGCCGGATCGAGACACCCGTACGGGCCAGCCTGGCGGCGGCGACCTGGTCGGTGGGTGCGGTGAGGATCACGCCGAGCACCTCGGGGGCGCGGCCGGCGGGCGGCGCCGGGCGCTCGATCGTCCGGGCCGAGATGCCCAGGTCGGCCGGGGGAGGCGGCGTGCCGGGAGGAGGCGGCGTGGTGGTGGTCGTGGTCGTCGTGGTGACAGCGGCGACCGTCGTGAAGCACTCACTGCCGGCGTTGGTATGGGTCGAGGAGCGCAGGCCCGAGCCCTCGGCGGGCGTGAACTCGGCCCGCCAGCAGTACGTGCCGGGGCTCGAGGTCACGCCCGCCGCGACGGCCGAGCCGGCATGTCCGGCGGCGTCGAGGGCCTGGGGCGCACCGATCTGGGTCCCGCCGGCCGGACAGCCGGCGGTCGTGACGTCGGCGGGGGGGCAGAGGAAGAAGGTGATGGCCCCGGTGGTGACGGCAACGCCGCCGTCGGTCGCCGTGGCCAGGTCGGTGGCGGACGCGCCCAGCGGCACACCGCCCCCGGTCGGGGTCGACGTGGTGGAGATCAGCGGCCGGGCACAGAGGCCGAGGGGCATGGGACCGGCGAAGTCGACCAGCGTGGCGGTGAACTGCTGGGCCGTCCGGGTGTGCGGGAAGAGGGTGGCGTCGCAGCCGCCGAAGCCGGTGGCTGCGACGTCGATGCCGCCCTCCAGGAAGGTGTTCGTGGCCAGTGTCGAGATCTCGGTGCCGTTCGCCGCCCGGCACGCCCACCCGCCGCATGCCGCCTCGGCGTCGGCGTTGACCCGCGCGTCGACGGCCGCCGCGATGGCCGGCACGGTGGTGACGTCCTGGTAGTGCGCGACGGTCGGACCGTTGGCGTCGGGGTTGCATACCGTGGCGTCGGCCGGCTGCGGGCTCGCCTCGTCGGCGCAGTGCCACTGGTGCACCGTGACGTCCGCCAGCGCGCCGCCGTTGGTGAAGTCGACCGAGACGACGAGGTCGCCCTGCGAGCGGTCTCCGGCGAACCCGCCGCTGCATGCGTCCGGTCGTGAGGTGGCGGCGTGGAGGAGCTCGAAGTCGACGTGGCTGTCCCCGTCGTTGACCAGCCGTTCGGCGCCGAACAGCACCTGCGACGTGCCGCCCGCCGGGCGGTAGGACACGGCGTACACGTTGGACAGGTCGTCCTTGTTCGGGACGGAACCGGTGGAGAACGTCATGGTGTCGATGCGGTCGCCGTTCTTCTCACCGCCCCGGCCGGTGAACACGGTCGGGTCGCCGCTGGCCGTGCCGTGGCCCGGCGAGCAGGCGTTGGCGTCGACGTCGATGGGGTCCACGGCGAACGCGGCTGCGAGGACGCCGGGCGTGGCCGTGAGGGTCGAGGTGGGGACAGGCGGAACGGGAGGGTTGGTGGCGTCGACGAAGGCGCCGCCGTCGAAGGCACCCTGGGTGCCGGTGACCCCGCCGCTGCGACCCCAGTCCAGGGCGCCGTCGGAGCGGATGTTCCCGTCGAGCTCGAGGACGCTCGACGGTGCGGCCAGGGACGGACCGGCGAAGAGGGTGCCGGCGACGAACGACACGGTGCCCGTCGCCAGGAGCGTGGTTGCCGCGAACCGGGTGGGGGTCGTCCGCCGTGAGATGGACATGCCCTCAAGGTCGACCGCCGATGTGCCGAATCACATAGTCAGTTCGGGTGATCTCGGCGCGACGAAACGCCGATTCCACGCGTATCGACCGTCCCTGGGGGCCTCTGGGCCCGGTCAAGGGTCACGGACAGTGCTGCTGTGACCAGTGCACCGCCCGCGAGGAACAGCGCGGGCAGGACGACGACCACGAGGACGACGATGGCGACGGCACCGGCCCCCACGTCACCGGGCGCCGTCGCGGAGGGCCCACGCCTCGATCTCCACCACCGCCCCGAGCGGCAAGGCGGCCACCCCGATGGTGGATCGGGCCGGGCGATGGTCGGCGAAGGCGGCCGCGTACTCCTCGTTCATGGCTGCGAAGTCGGCCATGTCGGTGAGGAACACGGTGGTCTTGACGACCGACGCCAGCGAGGCGCCGGCACCCTCCAGCAGCCGGCGGAGGTTGGCCAGTGCCTGCACCGTCTCTGCCCGCACGCCCCCGGCGACGATCGACCCGTCGTGCAGGCCGATCTGGCCGGACGTGACCAGCCATTCGCCGGCGGCGACGACGGGGGAGTAGGGACCGACCGGCGCGCTCATACGATGGCCGCCCGCCGGGTGGGCCAGGCCGGTCGGTAGCCGTCGGCCCGCCAGGCGGCGGCGGCCACGGCGGCGAAGACGGCGTCCGACACCCCTGTGGCCGGACCGGTTCGGTCGGCGATCTCCACGTCCACCTCCGGCATGTCGCGAGCCCGCAGTATGCCGAACGAACGGATGGTGAGGTCGTGCGGCACCCCGTCGGGCCCCACGGCGATGCCCTCGCTGCGCACCCATCCGAGCGCCATGTGGGCGGCCCCGACGCAGTACGACCGGAGCACGACCTCGTCGAGCGCCTCGCCGCACCACACCCGCACGGCGACGGAGCCGTCGTCGCGGATGGCGGCCTCGCTCCGTCCGCCCGAGGGTGACACCACGGCCGCATCGCCCCGCAGGGCGGCGAGGAGGACGGCCGCCTCGGCCCATCCGGCGGCCCGTACCGACGCCGATGTGGGAGGACCGGCCACGTCGACCTCCTCCACGACGAGACCGGGGGCCACCCGGGCGATGGCGGCGGCGACGCCCGGTGTGCGGGCCACCCGGATCACCCCCGACCCGTCGACCGAGACGCCGGCGGCCACCGGCGGCCGCTTCGGCCCGGTACGGACCACGTCCTCGCGCGGCAGGAGCACCCGCACCGACCGCCCGTACTCGTCGGCCAGGCGCCGGGCGACGCCCGGCGCCACCGACGCCAGCTTCCCGCCGAAGGCCCCCCCGTTGCCCAGGGGCGATGCAGGCTCGCCGCCCGGCGCGCACCACGACGCGTCGGGCTCCAGGTAGGCGGGCTCGACCCACGTCGTGCGCAGCGTGACGGCCCAGTCGCCGGGCGGGACGTCGAGGGGATGGGTGAGGGGAATCGTCGTGCGGCGGCCCTGCACCTTGCCGGCCCTGGCGCGTGCCTCGGTGAGGGTCTCCCCGACCGCCCAGCCCCCGCTGGCAGCGGGGACGGCGACGAGGGCGTCGTCGGGCGCCGTGTCGTCTGCGAAGCCGCCCCGCCCGAGGGCCACGGCCGGGCCGACGTCCTGGGCGGCGCCGCCCTCGAGGAACGCTCGACGTCGGCCGGCCTCGGGGCCCGGGCGGGGGGAGGGTGCAGCCGGACCGGCGCCGGTGATGCGAGCGAAGGCCTCCTTCACCCCTTGCCATCCCGTGCAGCGGCACAGGTGGGCGAGAAGGGCGGTGTCGACGTCGGTACCGCCGGCTGCCCGCAGGGCGGCGAGGCGGACGATGATCCCCGGCGTGCAGAACCCGCACTGGCTGCCGCCCGCCGCCGTGAAAGCGTCGGCCCACGCCTTGCGCTCGGCCTCGGGCAGGCCGTCGAGCGTCGTCACCGTGCGCCCTGCCACCCGGCGGGCCGGGGTGACGCAGGCCACCCGGGGGTGGCCGTCCACCAGCACCGTGCAGCACCCGCACTGGCCCTGCGGCGCGCAGCCGTCCTTCGGGCTGCGGACCCCGAGCCGGTCGCGTAGGACCTCCAGCAACGACGAGCCGTCGTCGTCGACGGCCACCAGACGGCCGTCGACCTGAAAGCTCATCGTCACGGGCTCACGATAGGTTGGCCTCGATGGGTGCCATCAACCGACGCGAGTTCCTCCTCGCCGGCGCCGGGCTGGCGCTCGCCGCCGCCTGCGGGAGCAAGGGCGGCGACGACGACGTCGTGGCCAAGGTCACCGACCCGTCGGGCAAGAAGGCGGCCCAGAGCGTCAACCTGGTCGTGGCCAGCTACTTCCACGTCGCCGGCATCGACGAACGGGTCACGGCCGCCGTCCTCAACGACGAGGCCACGGGCCCGGTGGCGCTGGACGGCCCGCTCGAGTTCACCATCGACGGCCAGCCCGTGGAGTCGACGATCCACCAGGACGGCACGCCCCTTCCGTACGCGCTGATCAGGCACAGGTTCGAAGAGCCTGGCGTGGTCGAGCTGGGCGTCAGCTTCAAGGGGCTCCCGGGCAAGGCCGCCCTCCAGGTGTCCGATCCCGCCGACATGCCGGTGCCCTTCCCGGGCAAGGCGATGATCTCCACTCCCTCCCCGACGGCCGCCGCCACCCTCGGCGTCGACCCGATCTGCACCGCCGACCCGCCCTGCCCACTGCACGACGTGAGCCTCGACGCCGCCCTCACCGAGCGGCGGCCCCTGGCCGTGCTGTTCTCGACCCCGGCCCGCTGCCAGTCCCGCTTCTGCGGGCCCGTGCTCGACACGCTCCTGGCCCACCGGGACGCCTTCGGCGACCGGGTGCGCTTCCTCCACGTCGAGATCTACGAGGCCCGCGCCGGGGAGGATCTGGCGCCCACGGTCACCGCCTACGGTCTCAGCCTCGAACCCGTGCTGTTCCTCAGCGGAGCGGACGGGATCGTGCGCGACCGCCTCGACAACGCCTACGACCGGATCGAGGCGACGGCCGCCCTGCAGCGGCTCGTCGGGTAGACGCGAACCGACGCGGACCCGGCCCGCGCCGCCCGGCTCCCTACGGACAGGTCGCCCGGCTCCCTACGACTGGTGCGGGACCTGCGGTCCCGGACCGGCTACGAGAACGACTGACCGCAGCCGCAGGACCGCTGGGCGTTGGGGTTGTTGATGCTGAATCCGGCGCCTTGGAGGCCGTCCTTGTAGTCGAGGCTGGCGCCGCGGAGCAGCGTGGCGCTCTCCGAGTCGACGACCACGGAGACGGCGCCGTTGGACGAGCGCAGGTCGTCGTGGGCGAACTCGCTGTCGAAGAACATCTCGTACGAGTAGCCGGAGCAGCCACCGGGACGCACGGCGATGCGCAGCGCCAGCTCCGGGTTGCCCTCGATCGTCAGCAGCTCGGCGACCTTCTTGGCGGCCGCGTCGGTGATGTTGATGACGTCGATGCCGGTACCGGTTTCGGTGGTGCTCACAGGGCTCCTCCTTGGGGGCTCGATACAGATCTTACCGGCTGGTCAGTGCCACGTGGCACGGATCGCGGTCGGCAAGGGTGGCGAATCTCTCAATGCGAACACCGCCGAGGACCTCGACCATTCCCTCCACCACCCCGCGGTGGAGGTGGCACACCAGCTCGGGGAAGGCTTCGGCCAGCTGCAGGTAGGGGCAGTGGGAGAACGCGATGGTGGTGACGCCGCCGTCGGAGTCCTCGACCGGGTCGAAACCCAGCTCGCGCAGCTCGGCCCTCACGGCTCCCAGGCAGTCGGCCGTGGCGGCCGCCCGGGTGGCCCCGGCGTGGCGCCCGTGGGCCCGGCCCACCGAGGCCACCGCGTCGGCATCGGGACCGCACGCTGCGGCCACGTTGGCGAGCAGGCCGGCCATCAGGGGGAAGGCGGGTGGTTCGAGGCCCAGCGAGGGCGCGTCGGGAGCCACCGAGTACCGGTGCTGCGGGCGCCCGACGCTGCCGCGGCCGTCGACGGACACCTCGAGCAGCCCGACGTCGCGCATGCGCTCCAGGTGGGGCCGCACGGTGTTCGGGTGCAGGTCCAGCGCCTCGGCCACGTCGGCGGTGGACCGCGGGGTGGACGCACGGGCCAACTCCAGGTAGATGGCGTAACGGGTGTTGTCCCCGAGCGTCTTGAACAGGCGGAGCCGATCCATGCCGGACCGAATATACCAGGCGTGTTCCTTGTAAACTACCCGCGATGCCCGTCCCACCTCCCAGCGTCGCGACCGACGAGGCCGTCCACGGGGCGCTGCGAGGCGTGATGGACCCGGAGCTGGGCGACAATGTCGTCGATCTCGGGATGGTCCGCCGGGTGGAGATCGGACCCGGTGGGGACGTCGACGTCACCATCGCCCTCACCACCGCCGGGTGCCCGTTGCGGGCCCAGCTCATGAAGGACGTGAAGCTGCGCGTGGGCAGCCTGCCGGGCGTGGCCGACGTCCGCGTGCACTTCGGCGAGATGACCGCAGAGCAGAAGAAGGGCCTCATGGCCCGGGCCAGGTGGAAGGCACGGGAGGGCGCTCCGGCGACCGACATCCCCCCCACGGCGCGCATCGCCGCCATCGCCTCGGGCAAGGGCGGTGTGGGCAAGTCGTCCATCACGGTCAACCTGGCCGTGCAGCTGGCCCGCAGAGGCCTGGTGATAGGCGTGCTCGACGCCGACATCGGCGGGTTCTCCATCCCCCGCATGCTCGGCCTCGACGGCCAACTCGGGGCCGAGGCCAAGAAGATCCTCCCGCTCAGGAAGACCGTGGGCGCCGGACACCTGGAAGTGGTCTCCATGGGCTCGGTGGGCAACGCGGCGGAGGACGAGGCGATCATGTGGCGCGGCTTCATGCTCAACCGGGCCGTCCAACAGTTCCTGGAGGACGTGCGCTGGGGCGCCTTGGACTACCTCCTCATCGACATGCCCCCCGGCACCAGCGACGTGCAGATGGGCCTGGCCCGGATGCTGCCCCACACCGAGGTCCTCATCGTCACCACGCCGGCCCTCGCCGCCCAGAAGGTGGCGGCCCGGGCGGCCGACATGGCGCGCAAGGGGTACCTGCGCGTGGCCGGCGTCATCGAGAACATGAGCGCATTCGTCTGCGACCACGGGTCGTCCTACCCGCTGTTCGGGTCCGGTGGCGGCGCCCGCCTGGCCGCCGAGATCGGCGTCCCGCTCCTCGGCACCATCCCTCTCGACGCCTCCGTGGCGGCGGGGGGCGACAGTGGGCAGCCGGCGTCGCTGGCGTCGGCCAGCCCGGTGGTCGACGCCTTCTCGGCCCTGGCCGAGCGCATCGTCACCGAGGCCCTGCCCCCGGTGGAGATGGCCACCTGCACGGCCCGCCTGTTCGACCAGGTCGAGTCCGCCCTCGGTCCCGCCCCACCGCGTGGTGGGGCGGCCTAGAACCGAACCGGCTCGTCGCCGGAGCGGCGGCGGGGCACCGGCAGCGTGAGCCGGAACGAGGCGCCGCCGTGGGGGGCCGTCTCGTACCAGATGCGCCCACCCATGGCCTCCGCCAGGCTGCGCACCAGCGACAGCCCGAGGCCGGTGCCCCGCGACCGGTCGCGGTTGGTGCGGCTGAGCGTCTGCACCCGCTGGAACAGCGTGGGGACCAGCGCCGAGGGGACCCCCGGTCCGTGATCGGTGACGGCCAGCTCGAGGGCCCCGCCGTCGATCGACGCCATGGTGACGGTGACCGGGGCGTGGCCGTGCTGCAGCCCGTTCTCGACCAGGTTGGCCACGACCTGCTCCAGGCGGCGGGCGTCGGCCACGACCGGGATCCCGGGCGGCAGGTCGATGATGACGCCGTCGGGATTGCCGAGCTTGGCCATGGCCGCCTCCACCAGCGGCGCCAGCTCCACGGGGCTGGGGCTGAGCAGGAAGGTGTTGGCTTCCAGGCGGCTGATGTCCGACAGGTCGTCGGCCAGGCGCACCATGCGCTCGACCTGGCCGCGGATGGACGAGCCGAGGCGGCGGATGCGCTCGGGGGTGAGCTCGCCGGGCGGCGACTCGAGGGTCGACGCCATGGCGAGGATCGTCGCCAGGGGCGTGCGCAGGTCGTTGGTGACCAGGGTCATGAACTCGTTCTTCTCCCGCTCCACGTCGTGGGCGGCGGTCACGTCGCTCATCACCAGCTGGAAGCCGACCGGCTCGGCGTCGTCGAGCCGGGTGACCGTGCGCACGTCGAGCACGCGCGGGACGCCGTCGGCGCGGACGATCTTGACCTCCTGGCGCCGCGGACCGATGTCGGCGTCGTTGTCGAGGAAGGCGAGCTCGGCGGCGGGTGCCAGCGCACCCATCACCTCCGACAGGGCGCCGCCGCCGAGCCGCTCCGGGGCGACGCCGAGGATCACGGCCAGCGAGGGGTTGGCGTACTGGATGACCCCCTCCAGGTCGACCTCGCAGATGCCGTCCGACGAGTGCTCGACGACGTATTCGTAGCGGGCTCGGGCCTCGTGCTGGCGGTTGATCATGGCCGCCCAGTAGCCCTGGGCCAGGGCGTCGGTGAGCCGGTCCATGGCCGGCAGGACACGGGTGAGCAGGAGCGACAGCGCCAACCCCCAGTGGCCACCCCGCTCCTCGGCCAGCTCGACGGCGGTCTGGACGACGAGGTCTCGGGAGATGCGCAGGACCACGAGCAGCTGGGGGAGCGGGGAGCCGTCCCACGCGGCGGCGGCACCGACCTCCTGGAGGTCGTCGACCAGGGCTTCGTCGACCTCGGCGCCCTGGCCGGTGACGGCGAGGATCGCCTCGAACCGACCCTTGGCCTGCTCCACGAAGCGCGCCTGCTGGCGCAGCGGCCACGACTGTGCCTCGGGGAAGACGCCGGCGAAGATGTCGAAGGCGCGCCGGGCCATCTCCTCGGACCGGCCGTCGAGGGCGTCGAGCAACGCCTCGGGATCGGCGCCGTCGGGCTGGGTGACGACGAGGTTGCCGGCGCCGTTGTCGGCGTTTCGGGCGAGGAAGGCCTTGACGTCGACGAGCGCGAGGAGCGGTCCGTCCGCCGTCTCGTCGGTGGGCTGGAGGAAGTCGGCGTCGAGCAGGCCGCGTACCGCCTCCGCAGGGAGGTTCAGGTAGGCGGCCGCTTCCGGCACCGTGACCAACGGGCGGTTTCCCGTGTTTCGCTCGGACATGTAGGTGCTCTCATACTTCGACGGCTGTCGTGCCGTCCCTGCTCAGGAGCCTCGCGCGCGACGGGGCGGGTGTGCACCCCCGACCTGGCGGCCGGCGCCGCCGTCTGCAGCGCCGAACGCTCAGTAGCGGTGCCGGTGCGACGTCGCGAGCCCGGCCCGGCGGCTGAACCGGCGGGTGACCGTGGCCCGCACCGTCGCCCGCACGGGCGGCAGCAGGAGCAGCACGGCGACCACGTCACTCAGGAATCCCGGCGTGATGAGCAGGGCGCCGGCGAACAGGATCAGGACGCCGTCGACCATTTCGCGGCCCGGCACGGCGCCCTGCGCGACCCGCTCCTGGGCCCGGCGGATCACCGAGATGCCCTCCCGTTTCACCAGCCAGGCACCGACCACGCTCACCAGGATGAGCAGGCCGATGGTGTTGAGGGCCCCTATGGCGTGGCCGACCTGGAGGATGACGAACAGCTCCAGGAACGGCACCACCAGGAAGACCAGGAACAGCAGCGCCACCACGGTCCAAGCCTACAAGGCGACTACCTTTTCCCCGGTGGCGACTCCCGGGGCCGGGCGAACTGGGGGATGGGGACATCTCGTCTTGCCGAGGACCGTGCTCGGGATCGCCGTGCTGATCCTGGCCTTCGCCGTCGGCAGCGCCGCCAGCGGCGTCGCCTTCTACTCGTACTACGAGTTCAAGAAGGACACGACCGAGGAGCGCGTGGCCACGTTCGTCCAAGGGTTCGACAAGCGTTTCAGGACGGCCACCGACACGATCCAGGCCGAGCGCCAGAACGCGCTGGCCGAGATCCAGAAGGAGCTCGAGCCCCTGCGGCGCATCCAGGCCGAGGGGGGCACGCTCGAGGCGTTGATCGACAAGGTCAAGGACTCGGTGTTCTTCGTCAGCACGCTCGACGAGTCCGGCCAACCGTCGGTGGGCACCGCCTTCGCCGTGGCGTCCGACTCGGAGCAGACGCTCCTGCTCACGTCGTACACCACAATCAAGGCTGCCACCCGCCAGCCCGGCCCGGCGCTGAAGGTTCGCCAGGGCGACACCGAGATCAAGGCGGAGCTGTGGACGTGGCACGAGGAGCGCGATCTGGCCTTGCTCGTCCTGGCCAAGGGCAGCGTCCCCCGGCTCAAGCTGGCTTCCAAGGACCCTCCCATCAAGACCGGTGAGCGGCTCTTCGCCATCTCGGCGCTCGGTACGGCCGGCGGCGCCGCCAGCCAGGGCTTCGTGGCCGACGTGTCGTCGGCCGGGATCCAGCACGACGCCCCGATCGGCGCTGCGTACCAGGGCGGGCCGCTGGTGAACTCCGAGGGAGAGGTGGTCGCGGTGGCCTCCCGGGCCTATGCCCCGCTCGGCTTCACGACCGACGGTGTCTACTTCGCCCCCCTGGTCGGGACGGCCTGCGAGAAGGTCCTGAAGTGCCCGTCGGCCACCGAGGTGAGCGGTCCGGGCGCCAAGCGCTGACCGGTCGGCGACCTGCCGTCAGGGCTTGGGGAGCAGCGTGATGGGCGTGATCGGCGGGCGGGTGGTGGAGGGCGTCGTCGTCACCGGTGGCGCAGTGATGGTGGGTGGAGGCTGCGTGGTGGGGATCGGAGCGGGGGGCACGGGGGCCTCCACCAGATAGGTGCCGCCGGGGTCGGGCGGTCCGGTGGGACGGCGGGTGCCGGGGTCGAGGCCGCCGCGGGCGTCCCTGCGCAGGGCCTCGGCCAGGTCCTTGATCGGCGGGTCCTCCGAGAACTTGGTCGCCGGGACGTCGGCCAGCGCCTGGCTCATGAATCGCTTCCACGTGCGAGCCGGGATGGTGCCGCCGAAGACCTTGTCGACGCCCTTGATGCCCCGCAGCGGCGTCTTCTGGTTGTTGCTGTAGCCCATCCACACCGAGGTGGAAAGCGTCGGGGTGTACCCGATGAACCAGGCGTTGGAGTAGTTCTGGCTCGTGCCCGTCTTGCCCGCCGCCGGTCGGCCGATGTCGGCGGCGCGGGCCGTGCCTCCCGTGATGACCCCTTCGAGGATGTCGTTCACGGCGTCGGCCACGATCTGGTCGAGCACGCGCTCGCGCTTGGGCGCGCTGTTGTCCTCCAGTACCCGGCGCTGCCCGTCGACGGTGCGCTCGGCCACCTCCAGCACGGGCGTCGGTGCGGCCCGCTCGCCGCGCGCTGCGAACACGCCGAACGCCGAGGCCATCTCCAGGGGCGACACGTCGATGACGCCGAGGGCGTACGTGCCGCTGCAGGTGTGGAACGTCGGGCTGTACCAGGCGGCGGTGACCCCGAGGTTCCTGGCCATCTCGGCCGTCTCCTTGCACCCCACGTCCCGGACCAGCTGGGCGTAGACCGTGTTGATCGACTTGGCCGTGGCCGACGCGATGGTGGCGCTGCCGCCGCCCCCACCCTCGTTGTTCGAGATCGTGCACTTGTTGTTCGGCGTGACCTTGCAGTTCGGGATCCTGAAGGTGCTCGGCGCCGGGTAGACCTTCGTGGGCTCGAATCCCCGTGACAGCGCAGCGGCGAGCACGAAGGGCTTGAACGACGAGCCCGGTTGGCGGCCGAGCCCGCCGCCGCCCACCGACGGCGTCGCCCAGCAGCTGGCCGCCACCTCCACCTTGATCTTCTCGTCGGTGGGCTGGTGCGGGCAGCCGCCCAGCGCCAGGTTCACCTGCGAGGTGGTGAAGTCCCTCCCGCCGACCAGCGCCTTGACGTACCCGGTGGGCGGCTCGACCGCCACCAGCGACATCTCGAGTGGGGCGCTGGTCCCGCTGAGCGCCTCGGCCACGGTGGCCTCGGCGTGGGCCTGCAGCTCCTGGTCCATGGTCACGGTGACTTCCAGCCCGCCCCGGAAGACGCGTGCCGGGCCGTACTTGAGCTCCAGGTAGCGGCGGACGTAGTCCACGAAGAAGGGGAACTTGTTCTCCTGCTGCTGGGAGGGGTGGACGAGCGTCACCGGCCCCGGTGGCGGCCCCTGCGCGGACAGCCAGACCCGCTGCGGCTTGGCCTCGTCGAGCTGTGCCCTGGTGATGTACCCCGCCTTCAGCATCTTGTCGAGGACGATCACCCGCTTTGATTCGGCCAGCGCCGGGTTGCCTCTCGGCTCGTAGCGGCTGGGCGCGGGGATGAGACCGGCCAGCATGGCCGCCTCCGACAGGGTGAGCTGGGCGACCGGCTTGCGGAAGTAGCTCTCCGACGCCGCGCCGACGCCGTAGATGCCCTCGCCCAGGTAGATGTTGGACAGGTACTGGAACAGGATCTCGTCCTTGTCGACCTGGCGGTCGAGCTGGCTGGCAAGGATCGCCTCCCGGATCTTCCGCACGAACGTGCGGTCCTCCCCCACGTAGGCGTTCTTCACGTACTGCTGCGTGATGGTGGATCCGCCCTGGGCCAGGTTCTTCTTGCGCAGGTCGGCCCACAGGGCCCGCATGCTTCCGCGCGGATCGATGCCGCCATGCCCGTAGAAGCCCTTGTCCTCGGCCGAGATGACGGCGTCCTTCAGCACCTGGGGGACGTCCGACGGCTGCACGGGCGTGTTCTGCTCGAACTCCCGGAAGGCACCGATCTCCTGACGGTTCCCGGCCGCGTCCAGCGCGTACACCCGGCTGATGCGGCTGGCCACGGTGGGCCGCGGGTCGGGGAGCTTGGCCGGGAGCGGCGCGAAGAAGAAGGTGCCCAAGATGGTGACGACCACGGCGATCGGGGTCACGACCGAGCACACGAGGAACAGCGCCGTGGCCCGGCCGACGCCGCGGACCACCCTCATCATCGACATGGCCCAATCCTCGCACGGGTGCGCACGCGCGCTGGGGCGCCGCCTCGCCCACGTCGTGGTCCCCGGTCCGTAAGGTGAGGGCGTGCGACCGCCGTCCGTCGATGCCCTGGCCCGGGACCTCGCCGACGTCGGGCTGCCGCACCCCCTCCTGGTCGACGCCGCCAGGCAGGCCATCGCCGCCGGCGACCCGTCCTCGGCCCGCCGGCGCGCCGAGGCGGTGGCCAGGACGCTGCTCCAGCCGGTGGTCAACGCCACCGGGGTCCTCCTGCACACCAACCTCGGGCGCGCGCCGGTGGCCCTGTCGGCCGAGGCGCGGTACGCCAACCTCGAGTTCGACCTCGCCACGGGCCGCCGGGGCTCGCGCCGTCACCATGCCGGGGCCCTGCTGGCGCGGGCGGTGGGCGCCGAGGACGCGCTGGTCGTGAACAACTGCGCGGCGGCGGTGCTGCTCGTGCTGGCCGCGTTGGCCGCCGATCGCGCCGTCGTGGTCAGCCGCGGCGAGCTGGTGGAGATCGGCGGGGGCTTCCGTGTGCCCGAGGTGATGGCCCAGTCGGGCGCCCGGCTGGTCGAGGTCGGCACCACCAACCGCACCCGCCCCGCCGACTACGAATCGGCGGTCGCCGCCACCGACCCTGCCCTCGTGCTCAAGGTGCACCAGTCGAACTACCGCATCCTCGGCTTCACGCAGTCGGTGGGCGTGCGGGCGCTCGCCGGCCTCGGCGTCCCGGTCGTCGTCGACGTGGGATCCGGCCTCCTCGATGCCGCCACCCCGTGGCTGTCGTCCGGTCCGCCGGACTGGATCGCCGAGGAGCCGGCGGTGCGCCAGACCCTGGTCGACGGCGCCGCCCTTGTCACCTTCTCGGGCGACAAGCTTCTCGGAGGACCCCAGGCGGGGGTGATCGCCGGGCGCGCCGATCTGGTGGAGCGCTGCGCCAGGCACCCGCTGGCCCGTGCCCTGCGGCCGGGCGGCCTCGTGCTGGGCGCCCTCCAGGCGACGGCCCTCGCGTACCTGCGCCGGGACGGCGACGCCATACCGTTCTGGCGCATGGCCGCCGTCCCGGTCGCTGCGCTGCGGGCCCGGGCGCTGGCGCTGGAGGCGGCGGCCGGAGGAGCTGGGCCGGCCATCGAGGTTGTCGACTGCGAGTCCGTGCCGGGCGGCGGGACCGTACCCGGACTGGTGATCCCGTCGGCCGGCGCCGCCCTCGACGGCGACCACGCCGATGCGCTGCGGGCCGGAGAGCTGCCGGTGATCGGACGGGTCCACGAGGGTCGCACGGTCCTCGACCTGCGCACCGTTGACCCGGCCGACGACGCCACGGTGGGCAAGGCCATCGCCTCACTGGCCTGACCCACCCATGCATGTCGTCGCCACCGCCGGTCACGTCGACCACGGCAAGTCGACCCTCGTCCAGACCCTCACCGGCATGGACCCGGACCGCTTCGCCGAGGAGAAGACGCGCGGTCTCACCATCGACCTCGGATTCGCCTGGACCACGCTGCCGAGTGGCCGGGAGCTGGCGTTCGTCGACGTCCCCGGCCACGTCCGGTTCATCAAGAACATGCTGGCCGGCGTGGGCGCGGTGGATGCCTGCCTGTTCGCGGTGGCGGCCACCGAGGGGTGGAAGCCCCAATCGGAGGAGCACCTCCGCATCCTGGAGCTGCTGGGCATCGACCGGGGGATCGTGGCCCTCACCAAGGTCGGCCTGGTGGACGAGGAATGGCGTGAGCTGGCCCAGCTGGAGCTGGCCGACCATCTCAAGGGCAGCTTCCTCGAGCGTGCCGAGGTCGTCGAGGTCGATGCCGTGGCGGGCACCGGTGTGGCCGAGCTCCAGGCCGCGCTCGACCGACTGCTGGCCGGGACGCCCGTCGCCGCCGATCGGGGCCGGCCCCGGCTGTGGGTCGACCGCTCGTTCGCGGCCAAGGGATCGGGCACCGTTGTCACGGGCACGCTGGCCGGCGGCCCGCTCCTCGTCGACGACGACCTGGTCCTCCATCCCGGGGGCCGCAAGGCCAGGGTGCGTGGCCTCCAGAGCCACAAGGCGTCGCTGGCCGCCGCCGGTCCGGGCCGCCGCCTGGCCGTGAACCTGGCCGGCGTCCACCACGAGCAGGTCGAGCGGGGATACGCGCTCGTCCACGGTGACCAGTGGGAGCCCACCAAGGTCGTGGACTGCGCCCTCACCGTGCTCGCCAGCCTGGACCACGACGTCTCCCGGCGCGGCGCCTACCAGGCGTACATCGGCTCTGGTGAGCACCCGATCCGGCTCCGGGTCCTGGGCGGCGAGAAACTGGTCCCCGGCTCGACGGGCTTCGTGCGACTCCACCTGCCGGTACCGCTCCCACTCCTGCCCGGCGACCGCCTCGTGGTACGGGAGAGCGGCCGCGGCGAGACGGTGGGCGGGGGCGAGGTCCTCGACGTCGCCCCCGTGCTTCCCGCCTACAAGGCCCGCCCGTCCCGATCCGTCGAGCGCGTCGTCGCCGAGCGGACCTGGGTCGAGACCGACCTGCTGGAGCGCCTGACGGGGGAGCGGCGTGAGGCCACGCTGGGTCGCTGGGTCGTCGACCCCGCCGCGCTGGCGGCAGCCCGGGAACGTCTGCGGACGGCTGTGGCCGGCGCGGGGCCGCTCGGGCTGGACGTGGCTGCGCTCGACGAACGCGATCGAGCCGTCCTGGATCAGCTGGACGGCATCACGATCGACGCCGGCCGGGCGACCGTGGCCGGGGCCAGCGCCGACCCGCTTCGGGACCACCCGTTCGTGGCCGCCCTCGACGCCGATCCTTTCGCACCGCCGCCGCCCGACGGCGTCGACAAGGCCGAGCTCCGGGAGCTGGCCCGCCGCGGTCTGGTGGTCCAGCAGGACGGCGTGTGGTTCTCCCCGGCCGCCCTCGACAAGGCCGCCCGCCTGGTGGCCCGCCTCCTCGCCGACAACCCCGACGGTGTCACCGTGGCTCAGCTACGCGACGCCTTCGGTACCACCCGCAAGTACGTGCTGCCCCTGCTCGCCAACCTCGACGCCACCGGCGTCACCCGCCGGCGGGGCGATCTCCGCATCGGCGGGCCGAGACTCCCATCGCCGTGAGCCGGCGCCGGGACAGCGGGAGCTGCCAGGGTGTGGGTGCACCGCCTTCAGTCTCGGGTCAGCACCCGCTTGCGCTCCGCCTCGTTGAGGCCGCCCCAGATGCCGTGCGGCTCCTTGATGCCGAGGGCGTAGTCGAGGCAGGGCTTCCGCACGGGACATGTGGCGCAGATGTCCTTGGCCCGGTTCTCCCGGGCCTCCTTCTCGTCCTTGCGCTCGAAGTGCGATGGAGGGAAGAAGATCGCGGCCTGCGGACCGCGACACGACGCCTTCACCTGCCAGAGCTCCTCGACGTGTACGCTCACGAAGCTCCCCCTTTCGGACAAGCGACACTATCGCCGCCGCCCGGGGGAAACAAGGGAAACTTTCCCAACCGCGAATCGGTGACCTGGGACTATCCGCGCCGTCAGTGCTCGCGGTAGTCCTTGGCCGCACCCTCCTCGGGCTCCACCTCGAGCAGGAGCCCGTCGATCCCCACCACCCGGACGCCGTCGCCGGCGCCGATCGGCGTGGCCCGGTTCGTGCGGGCCCGCCACGTCGCACCCCGCACCTGCACGGTCCCGTCGGGGTCCACCGGATCGACGGCGGACCCGAGCTCGCCGACCATGGATTCGCGTCCGATGGTCGGCGTGGAGAACCGCGAGCGCAGCATGGCCGGCAGCCCGGCGACCATGAGGAGGCTGGTGCCGGCCACCACGGTGAGCAGGACGATGGGCGACGGTGACAACCCCCCTCCGTAGAGGCGCACGCTTCCCACGCCGAGAGCCACGGTTCCGATCGCCGTCCAGGCGCGTGGCGCACCTGACTGCACGTCGATGGCGTAGCCGGCGAAGGCCAGCAGGAGCAGGCCCACGGCGTCGGGCCGGGTCGGGAGCGCGGCCAGTCCGTACGAGGCGAGGACGATGCAGACGGCTCCCGTCGCAGCCGCCATGCCGATGCCGGCGGTGAACAGCTCGAGGATGACCAGGGCCAGCCCGGCGGCGAACAGGAGGTAGGCCACCGACGGACTTGCGGCCGAGTGCAGCAGGCGGGCCATGAGTCCGAGCTTGGCGAAGCGGACCTCCACCGTGGGCTTGCGCCGAGGGTCCTCCCCAGGGGTACGCACGACGACGGCCGTCTCGAGGGTGGTGTCGCCGACCGTGCGGCCGTCGAGGTCCACGACGAAGTCGCCCAGCGTCGGTGCGGTCAGGTCCACCAGCCCCTGTTCCAGGGCCTGGCCGGCGTCCACCGCCGCTCCGGCGGGTCCGATGCGGGCGCGGGCAGCGGTGCCGGCGACGCCGGCCGCCCGGAGCAGCTCGAACGCCGGTCCGATGGCCCGGCCCCCGCTCGGGCCGACCCACACGGCCACAGGGAGGGCGGCGTGGGCGACCCGGAACAGCAGGACGTCGAGGTCGTGGCGGTCGGCGATGCCTCCGCGGCTGTTCACCTGGATGACCAGGGCCTCGGCGCGTCCCCGCTCCGCGCCGCGCAGGGCGTCGGTCACGAAGTCCACCTGCACGGCGTCGACCAGCCCGATGACCTCGATGACGTCGACGTGGGGCACACGTCGGGGGGCCGCCGCTGAGGACGGTGCCAGGGGCACCAGCGCGACCGCGGCGGCGAAGGAGAGGAGAAAGGGGGTGGGTAGTCTGCGCATTCGAATGGATCCTGCCGGTTTCTGCGGCCAGACCCGCGTCATCATCGTCGCCGGGAAGGGCGGCGCCGGCAAAACCACCGTCAGCGCCGTGCTGGCCAGGATGGCGGCGGGTGTCGGTCTCACCACCCTCGTCATCGACGTGGAAGGCACCAGCGCCCTTCCCGCCGCTTTCGGGCGCGGGGGCCCGCTCAGCTACGACGAGGTGGTCCTCGCGCCGGCTGAGCCGGGCGGCGGGGCCGAGGTCCGTGCGCGGACGCTGACGCCCGACGACGCCCTCGTCGAGTACCTCGAGGACCACGGCATGGGCAGGATCTCGCGACGACTGCTGTCCACCGGCGCCGTCGACGTCGTGGCCACGGCCGCTCCGGGCATCAAGGACATCCTCGTGCTGGGCAAGGTCAAGCAGCTCGAGCGGGCCGGCTCCGCCGACCTGCTGATCGTGGACGCACCCGCCACCGGCCACGCCGTGAGCTTCCTGTCGAGCGCCTCCGGACTTCTCGACGCCGTGCGCGTCGGTCCCATCCGGGCGCAGGCGGAGGACGTGGTCGAGCTGCTCGGCGATCCGGCCCGGTGCCAGGTGCTGCTCGTGACGCTTCCCGAGGAGACGCCGGTCAACGAGGCGGTTGAGTCGGCGTACACGCTGGAGGACCGCGTCGGCGTGAGCCTGGCGCCGGTGGTCGTGAACGGCCTCTACCCGCATATGGAGGGTCTCCACGTGGACCCTGCCGAGGCGGCGGCCCGGGCGGAGGCCTTCCTGCGGCCGGGGGAGGCCGAGGCCCTGGCCGGGGCGGTGCGGTTCCGCACGGCGCGCATCGCGTTGCAGGCGGAGCAGGTCGAGCGTCTCGGCAAGGCCCTCCCATTGCCGCAGCTTGCCCTGCCATTCCTGTTCACCACCGAGATCGGTCTGGCCGAGATCGACGTGCTGGCCGGGGCGCTGGCCGAGGGTGTGCGGGGCCTGCCGGCGTGAGCGGCATGGAGGCGGTGGCGGGCCACACGGTCGTGGTGTGCTGCGGCTCCGGTGGGGTGGGCAAGACCACCACGGCCGCCGCCCTCGCCGTGGAGGGCGCCCGCCGGGGGCGTCGGGCGTGCGTCGTCACCATCGACCCGGCCAAGCGGTTGGCGGACGCCCTCGGGCTCGACGCCCTTACCAACACGGCGGCGCCGGTGGAAGGGGACTGGCCCGGTGAGCTGTGGGCCGTGATGCTCGACACCAAGACGACCTTCGACGACCTCGTCATGCACTACGCGGCGACGCTCGAGCAGGCGGAAGGGATCCTGCGGAACCGCCTGTACCGCAACATCGCGGGCGCCCTGTCGGGCACCCAGGAGTACATGGCGATGGAGAAGCTGCACGAGCTGTACGACGAGGGGCGCTTCGAGCTCATCGTCGTCGACACGCCGCCCACCCGGAACGCCCTCGATTTCCTCGACGCCCCCCGGCGCCTGACCCGGTTCCTCGACAACCGGGTGTTCCGGCTGCTCGTGACCCCCACGCGGGCGTATCTCAAGGCCATGAGCATTGCCACCCAGGCCTTCCTGCGCACGGTCAGCCGCGTCGTCGGTTCGGAGGTGGTGTCCGACGCGGTGGCCTTCTTCCAGGCGTTCGAGGGCATGGAGGAGGGGTTCCGTGAGCGGGCCCAGCGGGTGCAGGAGCTGTTGGCCGGCGGTGAGGCGGCGTTCGTCCTGGTGGCCTCGCCCCGCCGGGACGCCGTCGCCGAGGCGCAGTTCTTCGCCGGCAAGCTGGCGGAATCGGGCATCGGGGTGGACGCCCTGGTGGTCAACCGCCTCCACCCCCGTTTCGGGGGGACCGGGGTGGCCGAGAGCGCGGCCGCGCTCGAAGCCCGGGCGGCCTCACTGGCCGGCACCCCGCTCGCCCCGCTCTATGCCAACCTGGCCCAGTTCCGGCAGGTCTCGGAGCGGGAGGAGTCCCACTTCTCCGACCTGGCCGGCCAGGTGGCGCCGGCTCCGGTGGTGCGGGTGCCGTTCCTCGACGGCGACGTCCACGACGTGGACGGCCTCATCCGCGTGGCCGCCCACCTCTTCGCCACTGGGGGCACCGCCGAGGGAGCGGCCTGACCCGGCGGGCTGCTGTCAGGTGGCCTGGGTGGCCTGCTGGAGGGCGGCGGCCGCCTCCTCCACCGTCTCGGCGACGGTGACGATGCGATCGAAGCCCGTGGTGCGGAGCAGACGAGTGAGGGTGGGCCGGTTGCACGCCACGGCGACCTCGCCGCCCAGCTCACGGGCTCGGCGGATGCCGCCGATGAGGGCGCCGAGGCCCGCCGAGTCGACGAACGGGACGCCTGACATGTCGATGAGGAGCCGCGGATTGCTGGCCAGCTCGGCCAGGGACTGGCGGAACTGGCTGACCGTGAAGGCGTCCAGCTCCCCAACAGGGCGGCAGATCACGTACCCGTCTGCCTGCTCGGTCTTGATGTCGAGCAACGTGTCCTCCTGAGGTGCCGCCGGTGGTCGGCCGATCCGGCCCAACGTCCAGCGGTGCAGGAGATGCTACCCCTGCCCGCCGCCGGTTACCCTTCGCCGATGCTCGATGTCGTCATCGCCAGCGACGAGGACTGGGTCCGAGAAGAGGTCCGGGCGGTGCTCTCCGGCCGACCGGACATCACGGTGCACGAGGTCACCACCGGGATGTCGGTGCTCCCCGCCGTGCACGAGTACGAGCCGGAGCTGGTCATCGTCGACCTCCAGATCGGGAACATGGGCGGCATGGCCGCCTGCATGAACCTCCGGCTGGAGGAGAGCGCCGATCGCATCGACCATGTGCCTGTCCTCATGCTGCTCGACCGGCGCCCGGACGTCTTCCTGGCCCGTCGGGCCGGGGCCGAGGGGTGGGTCGTGAAGCCGCTCGACCCCATCCGGCTGCGGAAGGCAGTGAACGCGCTGCTCGACGGCGACACGTACCACGACGAGTCGTACCGCCCGGCCTCCATGGCCTGAATCGCCGCGTCGGCTCGGGCGCTCCGGGCTACGCTCGGCCGAACGGGAAGTAGCGCAGCTTGGTTAGCGCGCAGCGTTCGGGACGCTGAGGTCGCGGGTTCGAATCCCGCCTTCCCGACCACAAAGGTGCTGGTCAGGGGCGTACGGCGGCGCTCCAGGGTCGGCTGGAGTCGGTTCCATCCCGCGTTTATCCCGCGAGCGGTTGCGGCCGCTACCTGTGCCGCTACCTGATCGGTCGTGGCGTCATCGAGCTCGGCAGTCCTGGCGGAACCGCTCTCTGTGGCGATCCGGGTGGCCTCGGCTTTGGGCGACGTGACCCGGTCGGATTCATCATTCGCTGGCGTCCGGAGGACATCGACACCCGCGGCGAGGGGTCGGCGGATACACCGGCTCCGCCGGCTGGCGCCCCTTCGCCGCCCCTCCACGGGCGGCTCCGGGTTGCCGTCGCGACCGGCGGCCGGGGGTCGCGCCGTCAGCCGTCGAGTTCGGCCAGGAACGCCGCCGGGGACCGCACCGGCGGCACGA
>DATAIT010000049.1 GCA_036262515.1 Acidimicrobiales bacterium
GTCCGCTCAGCTCCCGGATCGCCTTGGCCGCGCCGGCGGGCGACGAGAACGGCTTCGACACCCGCAGCGTCACGGCCGCGTCCACGCCGTCGCCCCGCTCGGGACCCTCGACGTCCCAGCCGGCCCGTTCGAGGTCGTCGACGCGCAGCTGCCGGGCCAGGTCCGGCACCTGGGCGGCGGCCTCCTCGTCGAGACGCACCACGGCCCGGACGTGCCCCCCACCGCCGGCGGCGGCATCGATCTCCACCGTCAGATCGGCCCGGCAGCCGCCGAGGCACGCAGCCACGATGAGTGCGGCGAGGATCCGGACGGGACCGACCCGCCGGGCCGCCCGCCGGCGGCCAGCTGCGTCGCCCACGGCCAGAGGGTAGGCCACGGGGCCGGGCGGATCGCATCATCGAGGTCGGGTCAGTTGACCCCTTGGGATCCGCCCTCCGGGCGTGTATCTCCTTGTACCCGGCAGCCCGATCGGCTTCCCCAGCGGTCCGAGGCTCGAAGTTCCGGCGTTTCCGCCGATGGTTTGTGTACGTACGGCCCGAGAGCGCCATCGACCGTGTGACGCGGAGCGACGGGCTCCGCCCACCGAAGGGACAACATGCGACCTGCGAACCGAGCCCAGCGAATCTCCATCGCCCGCAAGGCGCTGGCCCTCACCACCGCCGTCGGCCTGTCGGCGGCACTGGGGTCAGCGGCCGGCGCGTCGGCGGTACCGGCGGCGGGCGCCGCCCATGACGGCCCGGCGGCCGTGCCCAACGAGCTGCTCGTCGGCTACGCAGCGGGCGCCACGCCGACCCAGCGGGCCGTCGCCCTGCAACGGGCGGGTGTGCAGCTGGAGAAGCGGGTGGTGACGGCCGCATCCGACCGGGTGGAGGTGCAGCTCGTGCGCACGCCGCCGGGCGCCGATCGGGCTGCCGTGGCCCGCGACCTCGAGGCCGACCCGGCCGTCGCATACGCCGAGCCGAACTGGACCTACACCGTCGACGCCACGTCGAACGACCCGTACTACACGAACGGCTCGCTCTGGGGCATGACGGGCGGCAACGGGACGGCGGCCGACGCGGCGTGGGGCGCCGGGCATACCGGCAGCTCCTCGGTGTACGTCGGCGTCATCGACGAGGGCATCCAGTACACCCACCCGGACCTGGCCGCCAACGTCTGGACGAACCCGTTCGACTCGGCCGACGGGGTCGACAACGACGGCAACGGCTACGTTGACGACGTCCACGGCTGGGACTTCGCCAACAACGACAACACGGTGTACGACGGGGGCAGCAGGGGCAACCTCGACAACCACGGCACCCACGTGTCGGGCACGATCGGCGGCCGTGGCGGCAACGGCCTCGGCGTGGCCGGCGTGAACTGGAACGTCACGCTCATCTCCGGGAAGTTCCTGGGTCGTCGAGGTGGCACGACCGCCAACGCGGTGAAGGCCGTCGACTACTTCACCACCCTCAAGCGCGACCACGGCCTCAACATCGTGGCCACGAACAACTCGTGGGGCGGCGGCGGGTTCTCCAAGGCGCTGTTCGATGCCATCGGCCGGGCCAATGCCCAAGACATCCTCTTCGTCGCCGCCGCCGGCAACGGAGGGTCGGACCAGGTCGGCGACGACAACGACACCGTGGACAACTACCCGTCCAACTACGACCAGCCCAACGTCATCGCCGTGGCCGCCATCACCAGCACAGGCGCACGGGCCAGCTTCTCGAACTACGGCGCGACCACCGTCGACCTCGGCGCCCCGGGCGCCGGGATCTACTCGACCCTGGCCGGCAGCACGTACGGCTCGTACAGCGGGACGTCGATGGCGACGCCCCATGTCACCGGCGCAGCCGCTCTGTACGCCTCGACGCATCCGAGCGCCTCTGCGGCGGGGATCAAGTCCGCCATCTTGTCCAACGTCGTCGCCACGTCGTCCCTGGCCGGCAAGACGGTCACCGGTGGCCGGCTGAACGTGAGCGGCTTCTAGCGCTCACGCGTGTCGCCCTGGCGGCACGCAAGCACCCGCGCTCCAGCCTTGGAGGCCCCCGCCCACCGGCGGGGGCCTCCGCGCGTCCCGGCTCCCGCCGGCGGCGGCGCGTTCCGCCGGCACCGATCCCCGCCCATGGGCGCACGAGGAAACCCCTCGCCTCTCGGCGAGGGGTTTCTCGTGGTCCTTGGCTTCGGCGGTGTGCCGGAAAGGGCCCGCGCGCGGGCCGGCGCAGGGCGGGCCTGCTACTCCGAACCGGTGCCCGTGCCGGCCAGCTCGACCGGCGGCGGCTCCAGGGGCTCGATGGCCCGGAACACCAGCTCGCCGTCCTCCACCTCGACGACGATGGTGACGCCGGCGGCGAACTCCTTGACGAGGATCCGCTCGGAAAGCGGGTTCTCGACGTAGGTCTGGATGGCCCGGCGCAGCGGCCGGGCGCCCAGGGTGGGGTCGTAGCCCTTCTCGGCCAGGTACATCTTGGCCTCCTGGGTGAGCTCGAAGCCCAGCCCCTGGCCCTCCAGCTGGTCGCGCACCCGCTTGATCAGCAGGTCGACGATCTCGGTGACCTCTTCCTTGGACAGCTCGTGGAAGACGATGACCTCGTCGATGCGGTTCAGGAACTCCGGCCTGAAGTGCTGCTTCAGGGCGTCGTTGACCTTCTCCTTCATGCGCTCGTAGGTGACCGACTCGCTCGTCTTGGCGAAACCGATCGACGCCTTGCGCAGGTCGGCCGTGCCCAGGTTCGAGGTCATGATCAGCACCGTGTTCTTGAAGTCGACCGAGCGGCCCTGGGCGTCGGTGAGGCGTCCGTCCTCCAGGATCTGCAGGAGGGTGTTGAACACGTCGGGGTGGGCCTTTTCGATCTCGTCGAAGAGCACGATCGAGAACGGCTTGCGGCGCACGGCCTCGGTGAGCTGGCCGCCCTCCTCGTAGCCGACGTAGCCGGGAGGCGAGCCGACCAGGCGGGAGACGGTGTGCTTCTCCATGTACTCGGACATGTCGAGCTGGATGAGCGCCGACTCGTCGCCGAAGAGGAACTCCGACAGCGCCTTGGCCAGCTCGGTCTTGCCGACGCCGGTGGGGCCCAGGAAGATGAACGAGCCGCTGGGCCGCTTGGGGTCCTTCAGCCCGGCCCGGGTGCGGCGGATGGAGCGGGACAGCGCCGTGATGGCGTCCTCCTGGCCGATGATGCGCCGGTGGAGGTCCTCCTCCATGCGCAGCAGCTTGGCCGTCTCCTCCTCGGTGAGCTGGGTCACCGGGATGCCGGTCCAGTTGGCCAGAACCTCGGCGATGACCTCCTCGTCGACGACGTCGAACAGGTTGTCACCGGCGGCCCGCAGCTCGGCCTCCTTGGCCTCGCGGCGCTGCACGAGGCCCTTCTCCTTCTCCGAGGAGCTCTTGGCCAGGTCGAACTCCTGGCGCTCGATGTGCTGCTCCTTGTCCCGGCGGGCCTTGGCGATCTCGTCCTCGAGCTGCTTGTAGTCGGTGGGCGTGGACATGCGCCGGATGCGCAGCCGCGACCCCGCCTCGTCGATGAGGTCGATGGCCTTGTCCGGCAGGAAGCGGTCGGAGATGTACCGGTCGGCCAGGTTGGCCGCCGCCACCAGGGCCTGGTCGGTGATCGTGACGCTGTGGTGCGCCTCGTAACGGTCGCGCAGGCCCTTGAGGATCTCGATCGTGTGGGCCAGCGTGGGCTCGTCCACCTTGATGGGCTGGAAGCGGCGCTCGAGGGCGGCGTCCTTCTCCAGGTGCTTGCGGTACTCGTCGAGCGTGGTGGCCCCGATGGTCTGCAGCTCGCCCCGGGCCAGCATGGGCTTGAGGATCGAGGCCGCGTCGATGGCGCCCTCCGCCGCTCCCGCCCCGACGAGCGTGTGCAGCTCGTCGATGAACAGGATGATGTCGCCGCGGGTGCGGATCTCCTTCAGGACCTTCTTGAGGCGCTCCTCGAAGTCGCCCCGGTAGCGGGAGCCGGCCACGAGGGCGCCGAGGTCGAGGGTGTAGAGCTGCTTGCCCTTGAGGGTGTCGGGAACGTCGTTGGCCACGATGCGCTGGGACAGGCCCTCGACGATGGCGGTCTTGCCGACACCCGGCTCCCCGATGAGGACGGGGTTGTTCTTGGTGCGGCGGGACAGCACCTGCATGACCCGCTCGATCTCGCGCTCGCGCCCGATGACGGGGTCGAGCTTCTTCTCCCGCGCCTGGGTGGTGAGGTTGCGGCCGAACTGGTCGAGGACCGGCGAGCCGGAGGGAGTCTCGGCGCTCCCGCTGGCACCCGGTGCGCCGCCGCTGGCCGCACCCTCCTTGCCGCCGGCGTAGCCGGACAGCAGGGTGATGACCTGCTGGCGGACCCGCGACAGGTCTGCCCCCAGGTTGACCAGCACCTGGGCGGCCACGCCCTCGCCCTCGCGCACGAGGCCGAGGAGCATGTGCTCGGTGCCGATGTAGTTGTGCCCCAGCTGGAGTGCCTCCCTCAGCGACAGCTCGAGCACCTTCTTGGCCCGGGGCGTGAAGGGCGGCGAGCCGGTGGTGGACGACCCGGCCGGGCCGATGGTCTCCTCGACCTTCTCCCGTACCGCCTCGAGCGAGATCCCGAGCGACTCGAGAGCCTTCGCCGCCACCCCCTCGCCCTCGTGGATCAGGCCGAGGAGTATGTGCTCGGTGCCGATGAAGTTGTGGTTGAGCAGGCGCGCTTCCTCCTGCGCAAGCACGAGAACTCTGCGAGCCCTGTCGGTGAAGCGTTCGAACAAGTGACCGCCTCCTGCGTGGAGCGAGTGGTCCGATTTTCAAGTCTACCCAGGGGTTCGGATTGTGAGCGATCGGACACGCTCTGACCGTTTGTTGATTGATCGGCGCCGTGGCGTACGGTCTTAGCCGATGGTCAACATCGCCGCGCTGCTGAACCTTCCCCGGCTGGGGGACGACCTCGCCCGCCTGGAGGAGGCCCTGCACGGCTCGGTCGTGGCCGACGACCCGTTCCTGTCGCAGGTGGCGGGCCATCTCATCACCGCCGGCGGCAAGCGGCTGCGGCCGGCGCTGTCGCTGGCCTCGGCGGCGGCCGGTGGGGTCGATGCCACGCACGACGTGATCCAGGGCGGGGTGTCGGTGGAGCTGGTCCACCTCGGGTCGCTTTACCACGACGACGTCATGGACGAGGGCACCAGCCGGCGGGGCGTGGAGACGGTGAACGCCCGCTGGGGGAACCTGGTGGCCATCCTGGCCGGCGACTTCCTCCTGGCCCGGGCC
Source organism: Acidimicrobiales bacterium (assembly GCA_036262515.1). GTDB lineage: Bacteria > Actinomycetota > Acidimicrobiia > Acidimicrobiales > JAHFUS01. Next base: position 5,213 of record DATAIT010000049.1, read on the forward strand.
TCCGAGATCGCCGCCTCGCTCGGCAACGAGGTCGCCGGGCTGCTGGCCGCCACCATCGGCCGGCTGTGCGAGGGCCAGGTGGGCGAGCTGCGCACCGCCTTCGACGTGACCCGGACCGAGGACGCCTACCTCACGTCCATCGCCGGCAAGACGGCGTCTCTCATGTCGGCCTCGTGCCGCATCGGCGGCATCACGGCCGGCCTGGCCGGGTCCGAGATCGACGCCCTCACCGCCTACGGGCTGGCCTTCGGCATGGTGTTCCAGATCCGCGACGACATCCTCGACGTGGTGGGCACCGAGGAGACCCTCGGCAAGGCGGCGGGCCAGGACCTGGTGCAGGGCACCTACACGCTTCCGGTGATCGTCGCCCTGTCGCAGCCCGAGGCCGGAGCCGAGCTGCGCGACCTGCTCGGCAAGCCCCTCGACACGCCCGAGCGCGACAAGGCGCGCGACATCGTGAAGTCCACCGACGCCATCGCCACCGCCTCCCTGGTTGCCCGCCGCTACGCCGACCAGGCCGCCGCCACCACCTCCGCCTTCCGCCCCGGACCCGTGGCCACGGCCATGGCCCAGCTCGGCCACCGCCTCCTGGAAGACGTCAGCGGCTGAGCCCTTCGCGCTCGGAACCGAAGGTTCCTCGGCGAGCTGATGGTGCTCCGGGCGGACCGGCGGAGCCGGCCGCCCTCCGCTCGGTCATTCCTTGGCCGCCATCCGAAGGAGCCGCCTGGCGGCGGCGTGGGGCGGCCAGCGGCACCCCTGGCGGACCGCCCTACTGCTCCGGGCGGAGGGTAGGGAACAACAGGACGTCGCGGATGTGGTGGGCGTCGGCCAGGAGCATCACCAGGCGGTCGATGCCGATGCCGAGGCCGCCGGTGGGCGGCATGCCGTACTCCAGGGCCCGGAGGAAGTCCTCGTCGAGCTCCATGGCCTCGTCGTCGCCGGCCGCCTTGGCCCGGGCCTGGTCCTCGAAGCGGGCCCTCTGGTCGTCGGGGTCGACCAGCTCGCTGAAGGCGTTGGCCAGCTCGCGCCCGGCCACGATCGCCTCGAACCGTTCGGCCAGGCCTGGCCGGCTGCGGTGGGCCCGGGCGAGGGGCGAGACCTCCTTCGGGTAGTCGCACACGAACACCGGGCCCCACAGCTCCGACTCGGTGGTCTTCTCGTAGACCTCGAGGACGAGCTTGCCCGGACCCCACGCCGGGTCGACGTCGACGCCGGACGTCGAGGCGACGGCGCGCAGCTCGTCCACCGGCATGTCGATGTCGACGTGGACGCCGGCCTGCTCCTCGACCAGCTCGGTGAGGGTGGCGCGCCGCCACGGCGGTGACAGGTCGAGCTCCCGGCCGGCGTAGGTGAGGGTGGTGCCGCCCCGCAGCTCGACGGCCAGGTGCGCCACCAGCTCCTCGGTGACGCGCATCATGTCGGTGTAGTCGGCGTACGCCTGGTACAGCTCCAGCATGGTGAACTCGGGGTTGTGACGGGGCGACAGGCCCTCGTTGCGGAAGGTCCGCCCGACCTCGAACACCTTCTCGAAGCCGCCCACCACCAGCCGCTTCAGGTACAGCTCGGTGGCCACCCGCAGGTACAGGTCCATGTCGAGGGCGTTGTGGTGGGTGACGAAGGGCCGGGCCGCTGCCCCGCCGGCGATGGTGTGGAAGATCGGTGTCTCGACCTCGACGAAGCCACGATCCTCGAGGAACCGCCGCAGCAGGCTGACGGTGCGGCTGCGCAGTTGGAGGGAGGCGCGGGCCTCGTCGGTGACCCACAGGTCGACGTAGCGCTGGCGGTAGCGGGTGTCGGTGTCGGTGATGCCGTGCCACTTGTCGGGGAACGAGCGGCGGGCCTCGGCCAGCAGGGTCCACTCCTCGACGGTCACGCTCAACTCGCCCTTGCGGGTCTTCACGACCTCGCCCCGCACGCCGATCCAGTCGCCCAGCGAGAGGGCGCAGAAGGCGTCGTAGGACGGCGTGCGGTTGGCCCGGGCGAACAGCTGGATGCGGCCGCTTCCGTCCTGGAGGGTGGCGAAGGCCAGCTTTCCCTGGTCCCGTCGGAGCATGAGCCGGCCCGCCACGGCCACGGTGACGCCCGTCTCGGCCCCGGGCTCCACCCCGTCGAACGCGCCGTGCACCGACGCGGCGGTGCGGTCGCGCTCGTAGCGGTACGGGACGTCGGCTGGGGACACGGGGACCTACTTCTCGGTCCTGTTGCGCTCGAAGACGAGCCGCAGCCCGTGGAGGGTCAGCCAGGGCTCGTGGTGGTCGATCGTGTCGGACAGCGGGGTGATGAGTCCACTCAGCCCGCCCGTGGCGACCACCGTGGCGCCACCCAGCTCGGCCCGCATGCGCCGGCACATGCCGTCGACCAGGTCGGTGTAGCCGTAGAGGGCCCCCGACTGGATGCACTCGACCGTGGTCTTGCCGATGACGTTCCGCGGCTCCACCAGCTCGACCCGGCGCAGGGCGGCGGCTCGGGCGAAGAGGGCGTCGAGGCTGATCTCGATGCCGGGGACGATGGCGCCGCCCAGGTACTCGCCTCTGGCCGATACGGCGTCGAAGTTCGTCGACGTCCCGAAGTCGACCACCACGGCCGGACCGCCGAACAACGCTTGCACGGCCACCGTGTTGGCCACCCGGTCGGCGCCGACCTCCTTGGGGTTGTCGGCGAGGATGGCGGCGCCAGACTTCACGCCCTGCTCCAGCACCACGGTCGGCACGTCGAACCAGCGAGCCGTCATGGCCCGCAACGTGGAGGTGAGGGCCGGCACGGTGGAGGCCAGGGCGATCCCGGTGATGACGTCGTCCGGCGGGTAGCCCTCGAGGTCGAGCAGCTGGTTGACCACCAGAGCGTGCTCGTCGGACGTACGGTCGGCGTTGGTGGCGATGCGCCAGCTCGACACCAGCTCGGGGCCGTCGAACAGGCCGAGCACGGTCTGGGTGTTGCCGGTGTCGATGGCGAGGAGCACGGCGGTTACCCCGCCCGGCCGGGGTCGACACCGAGGGCCGCGCCGCCGTCGAGGTCGAGGGCCAGGTCGAGCGACGGCGCCGACATGGTGAGCGCGCCCACCGACACGAAGTCGACGCCGGTTGCGGCGTAGGCGGCGACGGTGTCGACGGTGACGCCGCCCGACGCCTCCGTGAGCGCCCGGCCTCCCACCAGCTCGACGCACCGGCGGACCTCTTCGGGGCTCATGTTGTCGAGGAGGACGGCGGTGGCGCCGGCGGCGACCGCCTCGCCCACCTGGTCGAGGGTGTCGCACTCCACCTCGACGGGCCGGAAGGGCCAGCGCAGCCGGGCCGTGGCCACCGCCTCGGCCACGCCCAGGGCGGCCCGGTGGTTGTCCTTCACCAGCACCATGTCCGAGAGGCTGCCGCGGTGGTTGTGACCGCCGCCCGCCCGCACGGCGGCTTTCTGCAGCGCCCGCAGGCCGGGCAGCGTCTTTCGGGTGTCGAGCACGCGGGTGGACGCGCCGCCGACGGCTTCGACGAACCGGCGGGTGAGGGTGGCCACCCCGGACAGGTGGCAGAGCAGGTTCAGCGCCGTCCGCTCCCCCGACAGCACGGAGGGGAGCGGCCCGCACATCTCGGCGACCTTGGTGCCCGCCTCCAGAAGGGAGCCGTCGCCCAGCAGGAACCGCACCGTCACCGCCGGGTCGAGCTGGGCGAAGGTCTCCACTGCGCACGCCGACCCGGCCAGCACGCCGGCCGACCGTGCCACCATCGCCCCCGACCCCACCGCGGCCGGGTCGAGCAGCCCGGCCGTCAGGTCGCCGAGGGGCAGCAGATCCTCCGCCAGGGCGCAGGCGACCACCTCGCGCACCGCCGCCGGCGGCGGATCGAACCCGCTCACCGCCCGCTCGAGCCGGCCGGGGTCGGGAACCCACACCGGCGCGTGCGACACCGGCCCCGGTGCACGAGCGCGGTCACGCGATCACCAGCCGGTGGGCCAGCTCCGGGCGGGGGTCGGGGAAGTCGGTACGCCCGTGGCAGCCGCGCGACTCCTCACGGGCGGTGGCGGCCAGGACCAGCGCCCGTGCCACCACGTGGAGGTTGGCCAGCTCCGGGTCGGCCGAGAAGTGGCCGAGGCCGTCCAGCACCGCCGCCGTGGCGGCCAACGAGGCGGCCGACCGGAGGACGCCCGCCCCCTCGGTCATGGCGTGCTGGAGCACGGCGCGCGCCTTGACCTGCTCGCCGGGCCCGCTCTGGTCGGCCAGGGGCGGTCGCGCCGGTACCGGTTCACTGACCAATGCGATGCCCGGCCGGGCGCGATCGCCCAGCACGTCGCGCATGGCGCCGGTGGGCGAGGGGCCCTCGACGCCGGCCAGCACCGCCTCGACGACACGCGGCCCGAACACCATCCCCTCGAGCAGGGAGTTGGACGCCAGCCGGTTGGCCCCGTGCACGCCGGTGCACGCCACCTCGCCGCACGCCCACAGACCGGGCAGCGACGTCGCCCCGTGGAGGTCGGTGACTACGCCGCCCGACAGGTAATGGGCGGCGGGCGCCACCGGGAGCCAGTCGGTGGTGGGGTCGAGGCCGACGGCGCGCACCGACGCGGCGATGGTGGGGAACCGCTCGTCGAAGTGCTCCAGGCCGGTGGCGTCGAGCCAGAGGTGCTCCACGCCCTGTTCGAGGAGCCGCTCCGTCATGGCCCGGCTCACCTGGTCGCGCGGCCGCAGCTCGTCGACGAAGCGCTCGCCGGCGGCGTCCCGCAGCAGGGCGCCGTGGCCCCGCAGCGCCTCCGACAGCAGCGGGCGGGGCATGGCCGGGTGGTGGAGGGCGGTCGGGTGGAACTGCATGAACTCGACGTCGGCCACCGCCACACCGGCCCGCACGGCCATGGCCAGCCCGTCGCCGGTGGCCTCCAGCGGGTTGGTGGTCACCGAGTACACCTGGCCGGCTCCGCCGGTGGCGAGCAGGACGTTCGCGGCCCGGACGTCCCGGCGGGCGCCGCGCTCGTCGAGGGCGACGACGCCGCGGCACCGGCCCCCGTCCACCAGCAGGCCGACGGCGAACCAGCGCTCGAGGACGGCGGCCGCCGTCTCCCGCACGGCGTCGACCAGGGCCCGCTCGATCTCGGCGCCGGTGGCTGCCCCGCCGGCGTGCACCACCCGGGCGACCGAGTGACCGCCCTCGCGGGCGAGCTGGAGGGCGCCGGCGTGGTCGCGGTCGAACACGGCACCCAGGGCGATGAGCTCGTTGACCCGTCCGGGCCCCTCGTCCACCAGCACGCGCACGGCGTCGATGTCGCACAGCCCGACGCCCGCCGCCAGGGTGTCGGCCAGGTGCAGGTCGGTGGAGTCCTCGTCGCCCCCCAGCACGGCGGCCACCCCGCCCTGGGCCCACCGGGTGGCGGACTGGGCCAGCTCCGCCTTGGTGAGCACGCCCACCCGCAGGCCGGGCTCGGCCACCGCCGCCCGCACGGCGGCGGACAGGCCGGCCACGCCCGAACCCAGCACCAGCAGGTCGATGTCCACGGCCGGCCGAATCTACCGGGCGGCGCCGGCCGCCACCGTGGGGAGGTTGCGCCCGTCGACGTGGACGACGATGGGCCGGTGGCCGTCGAGCTCGGCGTCCTCGTACTCGCCGTAGCTGATGACGATCACCCGGTGACCGGGCTGCACGAGCAGGGCGGCCGCCCCGTTGAGGCACACCTCTCCCGGCCCGCCGGGAATGGCGTAGGTGACGAGGCGGGCGCCGTTGTCGACGTCGACGACGTGGACCTGCTCGTGCTCGCGGATGTCGGCCTCCTCGAGGAGGGTCGCGTCAATGGTGACCGAACCGGCGTAGTCGACGTTGGCGTCGGTGACCGTGGCCCGGTGGATCTTCGACTTGAGCATCTGGCGTCTCACGGCGCAGGCACCTCCAGGTTGTCGATGAGGCGGGTGGTGCCGATGCGGGCGGCCACGTAGAGGCGAATGCCTCCGGCGCCGTCGGGCACCGCTTCGGCGTAGTCGAGGGCGGCCGCCGGCTCGGCGCGCACGACGTCGGCCATGGCCACACCGAGGGCGGCCGGCTCGTGCACGCCCAGGGCAGCCAGGGTCCGCGCCGCGATCAGGGCCCGGTGGAGCACGGGGGCGGCGGTCCGCTCGGCCGGCGAGAGGTAGGCGTTGCGGCTGGACAGGGCCAGGCCGTCGGGTTCCCGGACGGTGGGGCAGCCGATCACGTCGACCGGGAACGACAGATCCGCCGCCATCCGGCGGACGACCTCCAGCTGCTGGTGGTCCTTCTCGCCGAAGTAGGCCCGGCACCGACCGGCGATGGCGAAGAGCTTGGCGACCACCGTCGCCACGCCGTCGAAGTGGCCGGGGCGTGACCGCCCCTCCCGGCTGTCGCCCACCTCGGCCACGTGCACGGTGGTGCGATGGGCCCCCGGGAACATCTCGTCGACCGGCGGCACGAACAGGTGGGAGGCGCCGGCCGCCTCGGCCAGGGCGGCGTCGTGGTGGATCCGGCGGGGGTAGGCGGCCAGGTCCTCGCCCGGCCCGAACTGGAGCGGGTTCACGAAGATGGTGGCCGCCACCACGTCGCAGTCGGCGGCGGCCCGGCGCAGCAGCGACAGGTGGCCCTCGTGCAGCGCGCCCATGGTGGGCACCAAGCCCACGGAGCGCCCGGCCGCCCGTTCACCGTCGAGCGCCTCGCGCAGGGCGGGCACCGTCTCGATCAGGTTCATGTCGCGCTCGACCAGGGCCTTCCCGTTCCGGCCCCTCGCGGGGTGCCGTTCGTACCGTCGACTCTACCGCCCCGGTCCTGACGGCCCTTCCAGGGGCGCCACGACCCGCACCGTGGGGTCGACCGGGCGGTCACCGACCAGCTCCGGAGCCAGGTCGTGGAGGGGGACGAGCACGAACGCCCGCTCCCCCATCCGGGGGTGGGGGACGGTGAGGTCGGGCTCGTCGACCACGAGGTCGCCCACCAGCAGCACGTCGACGTCGAGGGTGCGGGGCCCCCACCGGACGTCGCGGAGGCGCCCGGCTGCCTCCTCGAGGCGGCGGCACACGCCGAGCAGCGCCCGCGGCGAAAGGTCGGTGTCCAGCTCGACCACCGCGTTCAGGTAGGGCGGCTGGTCTCCCGGCCCGCCGACGGGGTCGGTCTGGTAGACGCCGGAGACGGCCACCACCCCGGGGAGACCGGCCACGGCGTCGCGCAGGTGCCGGCGGCGGTCGCCGAGGTTGGAGCCGAGGGCGACGAAGGTGCGCACGGCCGGCCTCGGACCCGCCCGGACCGGGTGCCGCTACGCCGGGCGGCGCCGCGTGATGCGCACGCCGGCGGTGGCCAGGTCCGCCGGCACGGGCGGCCGCAGCTTGCGGATGGCGACGGTCACCGCCGTCACCCGGGAGTCGGCCAGCACGGCCTGGGCGACACGCTCGGCCACGTGCTCGAGCAGCTTGGATGGAGGACCGGCGGCGACCACGGCGGCGGCGACGACGGCGCCGTAATCGAGGGTGTCGTCGAGGTCGTCGGAGCGACCGGGTACGGACAGGTCGACGTGCACGTCGAGGTCGACCTCGAAGGGCTGCTCGCGCTCCCGCTCCTCGGGCAGGCAGCCGTGGCGGGCCAGGACCCGCAGGCCGCGCAGCTCGATGACGTCGGCCGGGTCCGGCGGCGCCACTACAGGGTGGGTGCCAGGGCGACCAGCTCCCGCCCCTGGGGCCCCATCTGGCGCTGGACGATCTGCTCGACCACGGCGATGGCCTGCGGGCCGGTGCCGATCATCTTGGTGACGAGCAGATACCCGGCCATCACGCCCATGAGCCGGTCGCCCAGGTCCTCCTGGTGCACGAGGACCTTCTCCCCGGCGGCCAGCCAGCCCTGGAGCTGGCCGTAGAGGTCGGGCAGCACGGTGCGGGGGTCGTCGAGGGCGCTGAACGGGACGTGGGACCAGGTGACCCCCATCTCGTCGTAGGCGTGCAGGTTGTGGGGCGACCCGAGCAGCGACACCACCCGGTCGAAGCCCTGCTCCCGCAGCCAGATGATCTCCTCCTGGCGCCGCACCCTGCGGTGGTTGCGGGCGTAGCCGCCCGGGCGCTCGCTGACGGCGAGCGAGTCCTTGATGATCCAGGTGAAGTTGCGGGGGGCCAGGCCCGCCGCCCACTTGCCTCTCACGCCACCGCCCCCGCCACGCGCGCGGCTGCCGCCCGGCCGCCGAGGCCGATGCCGATGTCGCCGGCGCCCGCCGGACCGCTGCCGCCGGCTCCGCCGCCGGCGACGCCGACCAGGCGGGCCGCCCGCACGGTGGCGGCCACGTCGTGGGCCCGCACCATGCCGGCACCGTGCACCATCGCCAGCACCGCCGTGGCCAGCGAGCCCTCCAGCCGGTCGTCGGGCGGCGCTCCCCCGGCGAGGGCGCCGAGGAACGACTTGCGGCTGGTGCCCACCAGCACCGGCCAGCCGGTGGCCACCAGCGTGGGGAGGTGGCGCAGGAGCAGCAGGTTGTGCTCGGCCAGCTTGCCGAAGCCGATGCCCGGGTCGACCCAGATCTCGTCGACGCCGGCGGCCCGACCGGCCTCGGCCCGCTCCACCAGGAAGGCCACCACCTCGGCCACGACGTCGCCGTAGTGCGGTGCGACCTGCATGGTCCGGGGCTCACCCTGGCGGTGCATGGCCACCCAGCCGGCTCCGGCGGCGGCCGCCACCTCGTGCAGCGACGCCGACACGTCGTTCACCAGGGTGGCGCCCGCGTCCAGGGCGGCGGCGGCCACGGACGCCTTGGTGGTGTCGACGGACACCCGCACGTGGGGCGCCAGCGCCTCGACCACGGGGACGACCCTGCGCCGCTCCTCGGCCTCGTCCACCGGCGCCGCTCCGGGGCGTGTGGACTCGCCGCCCACATCGACCACGTCGGCCCCCTCGGCGGCCATGGCCAGCCCCTGGGCCACGGCCCGTTCGGGATCGAAGAAGCGCCCGCCGTCGGAGAACGAATCCGGGGTGACGTTGAGCACGCCCATGACGAGAGGGACCATCACGGGTGAGCGTACCGGCCAGCCGCCGCTCCCGACCCTGCCTACCGGGCGATTTTCAGGGCCCGAAGGGCCACAGCCTGCGCAGCCTGGGGAACCACGCGAACCGCAGGGCCGAGACGAACGTGGCCTCGGCCGCCACCTGCCCGATCGAGGTGGACAGCGTGGGGTACACGTGGATGAGGCTCGACAGGTCGGCCAGGCGGCGCTCGTCCTTGATGACCAGGGCCAGCTCGTGGATCATGTCGCCGGCACCGGCGGCCAGGATGCTGGCCCCCAGCAGGCGCCCCTTCGCCCCGCACACGGCCACGATCCGGCCGGTGCAGTCACCGTCGGCTCGGGCCCGGTCCGAGTGCGCCAGGTCGACCCGGTGGACCTCCACGGCGTCGCCGTGCAACGCCCGGGCCTGGCTCTCGGTGAGCCCGGCGTGGGCCAGCTCGGGATCGGTGAACGTGCACCACGGGACGAGGTCGCTCACCGTGCCCCGGCCCGGGAAGAACATGTCGCGCACGGCGCGCAGCGCCTCGTGGGCGGCCGAATGGGTGAACAGGAAGCGCCCGGCCACGTCACCGGCGGCGTAGACCGAAGGCACGGTCGACCGCATGCGGTCGTCGACCGTGACACCTCGCGGGCCGGTGGCGACGCCGACGTCCTCGAGGCCCAGCCCGTCCAGGTTCGGGCGCCGGCCCACACCCACGAGCAGCTCGTCCGCCTCCCACGACGTCGCCTCGCCGGCCGCCGTCCCGTGCACGACCTTGCCGGCGTCGCCCACCGTGACCCGCTCGATGTCGACGTCGAGACACAGGTCCACGCCCTCCTCCCGCAGCCTCTTCGTGAGGATGGCGACCAGCTCGGGCTCGTCACGAGGCAGGATGCCGGGCCCCTTCTGGAGCACGGTCACGGCCACGCCGAGCCGGGTGAGGCCCTGGGCCAGCTCGATGGCGATGGGGCCGCCGCCGATGGCCACCACCCGGGCCGGTGCCCGCTCGATCTCGAAGACGTTCTCGCTCGTGAGGTAGCCGGCCTCCGTGAGACCCGGGACGAGCGGGGTGGCCGGCCTGCTCCCCGTGCACAGCAGGACGAAGCGGGTCCGCAGCAGGCGGTCGCCGACGGCGACGGTGTGGGGCCCGACCAAGTTGGCCGTCCCCTCGACCAGCTCCACGCCCAGGGCCCGGAAGCGCTCCGGGCTGTCGTCGCTGGCCGCGATCGCGGCCTGGACGGCCCTGATCCTCGTCCACACGGCGGCCGTGTCGATGGCCGGGTCGCCCGCGGGCAACCCCCACCGGTCCGCCGTGCGCAGGTGGTGAGCCACCTTGGCCGACGCCAGCAGGGCCTTCGACGGCACGCACCCCGTCCACAGGCAGTCGCCCCCCACCCGGCCCCGCTCCACCACCGCCACCCGCACGCCCAGGCTGGCGGCGAACTCGGCCGCCACCATGCCCCCCGACCCCATGCCCACGATCACCAGGTCGTAGCGCCGCCCCATGGCGGGCGACCGTACCCGACGATCCACTTTCGAGTGAATAACTCGCCAAAATGGCGAGTTATTTACTCGAAATCGGGCTGGGACGACGGATCAGCGGCCGTGGATGAAGGCCATGGCCTCGGCGCGGGTGCGGGGGTCGTCGCGGAAGAGGCCCCGCACGGCCTGGGTCACGGTGAGGGTGCCGGCCTTCTTGGTGCCCCGCATCGACATGCACAGGTGTTCGGCCTGGAGGGACACCAGCACCCCTCGGGGCTGGAGCACGTCCTCCATCGTGTTGGCGATCTGGGTGGTGAGCCGCTCCTGCACCTGCGGGCGCTGGGCGAAGCCCTCCACCAGGCGGGCCAGCTTCGACAGCCCGGTGATGCGGCCGTCGACGTTGGGGATGTAGGCGAGGTGGGCTTTGCCCACGAAGGGCACGAGGTGGTGCTCGCACAGGCTGTACAGCGGGATGTCGAGGACCATGACCATCTCGTCGTGGCCCTCCTCGAACGTGACGTTGAGCACCTCGCCCGGGTCGGCGCCGACGCCGCTCATGATCTCGGCGTACATCTCGGCCACCCGGGCCGGGGTGCCCCGCAGGCCGTCCCGGTCGGGATCCTCGCCGATGGCCTCGAGGATCTCCCGCACCGCGTGGCGTATGCGGACCCGGTCGACGCCGGGCACGTCAGGCGGTGGCGGGACGATTCGTGGCCCGCCGCAGCTTCCGGCGCAGCCGTCGCACCGCGGCGCCGGCCACCGTGGTCGCCGGGGCCTCGACGGCCAGTGCGGCGCCGACCGGAAGGGCCGCCACCGGAGACGGCGGCGGCAGGGGCACCTTCTTGGTGGCCCACGGGGGCAGTTCGCCCAGGATCTCCATGAGCTGGGGCGTGTCGAGCGTCTCCTGGTCGATGAGCGCCGACGCCAGGCGGTCGAGGGTGGCCCGGTGGGTGCTCAGGATGGAGACGGCCTCGTCGTGGGCGCCGTCGATCAGCTTGCGCACCTCGGTGTCGATGCGGGCCGCCATCTCGTCGGAGTAGTTGGCCTGGTGGCCGAAGTCGCGGCCCAGGAACACCTCGCCGTTCTTCTCGCCCAGCTGCAACGGCCCGAGGACGTCGCTCATCCCGTACTGGGTGACCATGGCGCGGGCGATCTCCGACGCCTTCTCGATGTCGTTGGCGGCACCCGTGGTGATCTCGCCGAAGATCAGCTCCTCGGCCGTGCGACCGCCCATGAGGACCGCCAGCTGGTCGCGCAGCTCGGACCGGCTGACCAGGTACTTGTCCTCGGTGGGCAGCGACATCGTCCAGCCGAGGGCGCGGCCGCGGGCCACGATCGACACCTTGTGGACCGGGTCCGCGTACGGCAGGACGTGGCCCACCAGGGCGTGGCCGCCCTCGTGGTACGCGATGACGAGCTTCTCCTTCTCGCTCATCACCCGGGTCTTGCGCTCGGGGCCGCCGATGACGCGATCGATGGCGTCCTCCAGCGAGCGCATCCCGATCTTCTTGCGACCATGGCGGGCCGAAAGCAGGGCGGCCTCGTTCATCAGGTTGGCCAGGTCGGCCCCCGTGAACCCGGGCGTGCGCCGGGCCAGGATCTCGAGGTCGATGTTGTCCTCCAGCGGCTTGCCCTTGGCGTGCACCTCGAGGATGGCCTTGCGGCCCAGCAGGTCCGGGCGGTCCACCACGATCTGGCGGTCGAAGCGGCCGGGACGCAACAGGGCCGGGTCGAGGATGTCGGGGCGGTTGGTGGCGGCGATCAGGATGACGCCCGCCTTGGTGTCGAAGCCGTCCATCTCGACCAGCAGCTGGTTGAGCGTCTGCTCCCGCTCGTCGTGGCCGCCGCCCATGCCGGCGCCGCGGTGGCGGCCCACCGCGTCGATCTCGTCCATGAAGATGATTGCGGGCGGCGCCGCCTTGGCCTGGGCGAACAGGTCCCGGACCCGGCTGGCACCGACGCCGACGAACATCTCCACGAAGTCGGACCCGGAGATGGAGAAGAAGGGGACCCCCGCCTCGCCGGCCACGGCGCGCGCCAGCAGGGTCTTGCCCGTGCCGGGGGGACCGTAGAGGAGGACGCCCTTGGGGATCTTGGCGCCGATGGAGTGGAACTTGGTGGGCGACTCCAGGAAGTCCTTGATCTCCTGGAGCTCGGCCACCGCCTCGTCGGCGCCGGCCACGTCGGCGAAGGTGACCTTGGGCTCGTCCTTCGACATGACCTTGGGCTTGGCCCGACCGAACTGCATCACCTTGCTGCCGCCGCCCTGCATGGAGTTGATGACCCAGAGGAAGCCGCCGAACAGCAGGACGATGGGCAGGAAGTTGATGAGCAGCGCGAACCAGATGTTCTGGCCGCTGTCCTTGGAGTCGACGTTGACGTCGGCCTTGAGCAGCAGGGTGGTGAGCTCGTCGGCGTACTCGGCCGGGAACTTGGCCTCGTACTTGCCGCCGGCCTTCAGCTCCCCTTGGACCTTGCCGTCGCCGACGATCTCGGCCGTCTTCACCTTCCCGTCGGCGGCCAGCGCCTGGAGCTTGCTCAACGGCACCTTCTCGCGCTTGTCGCCTCCGCCGAGGAGGCTGGCCGAGGCGATCAGGACGACGAGGGCGAGCAGGACCCAGAGGAGGGGGTGGCGGAGCGTCTTCCTCATCGAGCCCGCCGCCGGGGATTGATCGAGCGCGCGCGGGATGAGGAGGAAGTCACCCGCTCAGGGTACCCGTGCCCGTTGACCCCACGTAAGCGCAGACGTACGGGAGGTTGCGGTACCGCTCGGCCACGTCGAGCCCGTAGCCAACAACGAACTCGGGAGGGATGGTGAAGCCCACGTAGCGCAGCTCGGGGTCGGACCGCTGCAGGCCGTCCTTCACGAGCAGGGCGCACACCTCGAGGCTGGCCGGTCCGCGTGCAGCCAGGTTGCGGCGCAGGTAGGACAGCGTGAGGCCGCTGTCGACGATGTCCTCGACCAGCAGCACGTGGCGCCCGGTGAGGTCGAGGTCGAGGTCCTTCACGATGCGCACCACGCCGCTCGTCTTGGTGGCGCTCCCGTACGACGAGACGGCCATGAAGTCGAACTCCAGCGGCAGGCGGATGGCCCGGGCCAGGTCGCTCATGAACACGAACGCCCCCTTGAGGACGCCCACGAGCAGCGGCGCCCGGCCGTCGTAGTCGGCGGTCAGCTGCTGGCCCAGCTCGGCGATGCGTGCCTCGAGCTGCGCCTGGCTGACGACCACGGCGCCGAGGTTGGCGTCGGCGGGGGCCGCCCGTTCGCCGGCGGGAGACGCTCGTTCCTCGGCCACGGCGCCGAACCTATCCGGTGGGCGCCGTGGCCGGCGGGGGTCCGGCGTCAGGCCGGTTCGCCGCCCTCGATCCGCAGCCGGCCCGCCGACCGGCGCACCCTGCGCCCGCCGTCGACCTCGCATGCCGCCGCCTCGTGGCGGGCCACGGCCAGCACCCGCTCCACCGCCGCCGCCCCCGGAGGGTGTTCCCCGGAGAGGAGCCGGCGCACGACCCGGCGGGCCACCGCCGGTGGCAGGGCGGCCAGCGCCCGGCTGTCCGAGGGGTCGGCGCACGCAGCCAGGCCGTCGAGCGCGTCCGCCTCGTCGCGCAGCAGGCCGGCCTGGCGGGCGAGCACGGCGACCACGTCGCGGCCGGCGACGTCAGCGAGCAGCGGGAGGACCTCGTGGCGCACGCGGTTGCGAAGGTGCGCAGGGTCGTGGTTGGACGGGTCGCGGACGGGTTCCAGGCCGAGCGACGCGCACAGCGCCCACGTCTCGGAGCGCCTCAGGGCGAGGATGGGCTTGGCCGGCCCGGGCCGCATGCCGGCCAGGCCGTCGAGCCCGGCGCCCCGGAGGAGGTTGAGCAGGATCGTCTCCGCCTGGTCGTCGGCCGTGTGACCCGTAGCCGCGCCGGACGGCAGGACGGCCCGGCGGGCGGCCCGGGCCCGCGCCTCGAGGTTGGGACCGGGGCCGACGTCGAAGCAGTGGGCGACGAAGCGGGCGCCGAAGCGGCGCGAGGCGGCGGCCACCACGCCGGCCTCCCCCGCCGATCCGGGCCGCAGCCCGTGGTCGACGTGGTGGGCCGTGACGTCGCACCCGGCGGCGGTGGCCAGGGCGAGCAGCGCCAGCGAGTCGGGACCGCCGGAGACGGCGCACGCCAGCGCCGTCCCGGGCGGCGGGAACGAGCACCGGCCGAGGAGGTCCCGAGCCTCCGCCGGGTCAGGCCGCGCCGTCGTCGCTCACGCCCTGGCGGGCGAGGGTCACCAGGTCGGACACGGAGGCGACCTTGAGCCGGCGGGCGATCCGGCGCATGCTGGCGTAGACGTTGGAGCGGCTCACCCCGAGGCGCTCGGCCGCCGCCAGCACGGTGGGAGTGTCGGCCACCGCCCGCAGCAGCTCGCGCTGGCGGGGGGACAGGGCGCGCAGCTCGTCGGGGCCGAACCGGCGGAGCGAAACGGGTGCAGACGGCGCCGCCACCGGGCCGCCCAGGCGGGCCACGCGGGGTCGGGCGGCGGGCGCCCGTAGCGCGTCGGCCGGGACACCGCGCTCGAGGGCGGCCATGCGCTCCAGGGCCTCGATGGCGGCGCGGCGGCGCAGCTCGGGCTCGGGGGCCTCGAGCGCCTGCTGCACCTCCTTGCGCAGCACGTCGGGGTCGAACGGCTTGGTGAGGTACCGCACGGCGCCCTCCACGCCGCCGCGGATGCGGTCGTGCTCGCCCACGCGGGCCGTCAACACCAGCACCGGCAACCCTGCGTCGTCACCGGCCCCCGCCTTGAGCCGGCCGAGGACCTCCCAGCCGTCGAGGTGGGGCATGGCCAGGTCGAGCACCATGACGTCGGGCGCGCCGGGGCCCACCGCCTGGAGGGCCTCGATGCCGTTGGCCGCCTCCGTGACCTCGTGGCCGTCGAGCTCGAGGCTGATGCGCACCACGCTGCGGATGTCCGCGTCGTCGTCGACCACCAGGACCCGCGCCATGGAGCCCCGGCTACCCGGCGACGCCGGACGCGGCCCGCACCCGAGCCACCCAGCGCTGCGGCTCACGGATCTCCGCCAGGTCGGGCAGCCACTCGGGCCCCCGCCACACGTGGTCCAGCAGCGGCGTGCCGCCCTCCGCCTCCACCGCCTCGATGAAGCGCTCCCCCTGCTCGTACTGCTTGAGCTTGGCCTCCAGGCCGACGAGCTGGCGCAGCAGCTTCGCCGCCCCCTTGGCCTCGGCCCTGCGCTGGCGAAGCACGTTGCTGAAGCGCTCGGCGCTCGGGATGAGCTGGGCGCCCGCCCGGTCCATGGTGACGTCGCCGTGGCCCTCCAGGAGGCTCATGAGGCCGGCCACCCGGTCGAGCATGGCCTTCTGCTCGGGGCCGGCCAGCAGCGCCACCAGCCCGCCGTCGGCCAAGGGATTGGTGCCGGCCCGCATCTCCTCCACCGCCCGGCGCAGCGCCTCGAGGAACCGCTTGGGGTCGGGATCGACGGCGCCCAGGCAGCCCTCCACGAGGGACAGGAAGTGCGGCCGCAGCCACGGCACGCCGGTGAACTGCACGCGGTGGGTGACCTCGTGGAGGGCCAGCCACAGGCGGAACTCGCGGGGTGGGAAGCCGAAGCGCTTCTCCAGGCCGATGATGTTGGGCCCCACGAAGTAGACGATGTCCTGGTCCTCGGGGCGCTCCTCCTCGATGAGGAGCAGGTCGTACTGGCCGAGCACCCGGCTCGACATCCAGCCGAGCATCGTGCCCAGCTGGGCACCGGTGACCGCCCTGCTCACCGGGGCCATGGGGCTCGACGCCAGCCGGGGACCGATCTTGTCGGTGATGGGCCGCAGCAGGCGCTGGAACGACGCGATGTTGGCGTGGATCCAGCCGGCCCGGTCGGTGACGCGGGCCCGGGCCGGGCCGGCGGCGGAGCGCAGCCCCGTGGCCGCCGCCACCAGCTCCTCGGCCTCGGCGGTGAGCTCGGCGAAGTCGGGGGCCAGCGAGGCGTAGTGGTACGAGTCGGCCAGCGGCTCGCGCCCGGCGACCCGGACGGCGACCTTCTCGGCCAGGTCCCACGAGATCGCCCCGGGTGATCCCATCGAACGACCTCCTACCGGGGGTACTTCTTGCTCGTCACCTTCACGAGGTAGCCGACCACGGTGAACAGCACGGCCAGCAGCGCGGGCAGCAGGATGGCGATGCCGATCCAGTAATGCCACACCTTGGCGGCGACGAGGAGGTCCATTGGTCGATGGTAGGCACAGGGCCGACCCGTCGTCGGATCGGCCCCGGGTCCCGGTCTAGCTTAGCTCTAGGCGATCTTCTTGCCCCGAGTGCGCGGCACCGACATCGGCTCGTGCTCGTAGCAGTACTTGCCGCTGTTGTACATGGACAGCCGTGTGTTGCAGTCGGGATCCCGGCAGACCCTGCCTGCACCGAACGACCGTGACGGCCGGTCGGCGCCTTTGAAGGGTGTCCCCTGGACAGCTCGCTCGTTCACCATCCCTCTCTCGAACAGTCGCTAGGAGGGAAGCATTCCCCCGTCGACGTTTTCGAGGCCGCCGTCGTTCTGGATGGCCTTCCAGATGCGGACACGGACCATCTCGGGCACCTGGTCGCGGCACTTGCGGGCGATCACCAGGCGCAGCTCGGCCTCGAAGTCGAAGGCCTCCAGGCAGGGCAGGCACTCGTCGAGGTGGCGCTGGACGTCGGCCATGCTGGCGCCGTCGAGCTCGCCGTCCAGGAAGTGGTAGAGGCGCTCGACGGCGTCGGCACATCTGTGGTGGGCGCTCTGGTCCATCAGTCACGCTCTCCCACGAGGCCGCGTTCCATTCCGAAGTCGAACAACGCCTTCTGCAGCGCCCTTCTTCCCCGGTGCAGGCGGCTCATCACGGTGCCGATCGGGACGTCGGTCATCTCTGCGATCTCCTTGTAGGAGAAGCCCTCCACGTCGGCGAGGAGGACGGCCATCCGGAACTGCTCGGGCAGCGACTCCAAGGCGGCCTTCACCTCGTCGTCGGTGAAACGCTCGAGCACCTCCTCCTCGGCGCTGCGCCCGGCCGCCGCCGCCTCGAGGCCGCCGAGGCGGTGGTACAGGTACAGGTCCTCGACGTCCTCCACGTCGGTCAGCTCCGGCCGGCGCTTCTTGGCCCGGTAGGAGTTGATGAACGTGTTGGTGAGGATGCGGTAGAGCCAGGCCTTGAGGTTCGTGCCTTCCTGGAAGGTGCCGAAGGACCGGTACGCCTTGAGGTAGGTCTCCTGCAGGAGGTCCTCGGCGTCCGCCGGGTTGCGGGTCATGCGCAGGGCGGCGCCGTACAGCGACCCCATGTGGTCCATCGCCTGATCGGCGAACGTGGCCTGGGTCGCCATTGCCGGACTCTACCCGCCGAGCTCACCGCCGACCTCGGCGCCGGGGCGGCCCCTGGCGTCCTGACGGCGGGCGGCCGCCCGTGCCCGCGGCCCGTCCGCCCGGCGCACCGGGCTTCGGGCGCCCCCCGCCGGGGCGGTCCCGACCCGTACCGGGGCGGCCTCGGACGCCCTGCGCCTGGCGACGGCGGGCGAGCAGCAGCCAGGCCAGGGCCACGGGGACGGCTGCGATGGCGACGACGAGGGCCACCGTGCCGGCCGAGCCGGATCCTCCGCCACCACCGGCCTGGCGGGGGGCGCCCTTGGCCGCGGCCAGGTAGTAGCCCGTGGCAGCCAGCGGCCCGGTGAGGCCGTTGTTGGTGGGAAGGAGCTCGCCGCCGAGCGCCTGCCACGCCTGGCCGTCGCGGGAGTACAGCAGGGTGTCGGCGGGCGCCGCCGACGTGAGGCCCACGGTCCCCGGCTTCTCCAGCGCCACGACCTTCAGTCCCGAGGCGTAGGTGATCTCGATCCGGTAGGCGTTGCCCTCCGGGCGCAGGCCGGCCGGCAGGGAGCCGAGCTTGCCGGGGTCGACCGGCGTGAGCGTGACCTTGGCGCTGGCGTCGGGTGGATGCGGCGCCACGATGCCCGGCTCCAGGGCCACGAGAGCCTGGCCGTCGTTGGGACCGGTGGACACCGGCTCGGAGCCGACGGTGTCGAACCGGATCTCGCCCTCGGACGGCTCCGGCCGCTGGTTCCCCTCGGCGAACTCGCGCGGCGGGTTGACCCAGTTGTACTGGCCCGGATGCGAGCCGAACCCGTCGAACAGCGGCCGCAGGCGGCCCGGCGCCCATCCGGTGGTGGCGGCGGCGGCCAGCAGGTAGAGCGCCACGAGGACGGCACCCCAGCGCGCGGTGCGGGTCATGTCACAGCACCGCCAGCACGTTGGCCGCCGCGTGCGTGATCGCAGGCACCGACCAGCGACCGGTGGCCGCCCGCTGCCAGGCCAGGACCAGGCCGGCAGCCAGGTCGAGCGGGACGGCCCATGCGCCCCACACCGTGAGGTGGACGGCGGCGAAGGCGGCCGCCGACCCGACGATCGCCACCACCTGGCCCGCCGGTTCGAGCAGGCCGTAGACGAAGCGCCGGAAGAAGGCTTCCTCGGCAACGGCGGCGAGGGTGTTCAGCACAAGGTAGGCGGCGAGGGCGGGAGCCGCCGGCCGCCCTCCGGCCAGCAGCCGGCCCGCCGCGAACGCGCCGACGCCCACGAGCGTCACCACGGCGGTGGTGGCGGTGGCCGCGGGGCCTGCGCGTGCGGCGGCCGGACCCGGCAGGGGGCACCACGCGCCGACGGCCCCGAGCCCCACGAACAGCACGACCAGGGCGGCGGTGGGATCGGCGACGGCCGCCGCGAGCCACGGCCGGGCCAGCAGGGCGGCGGCCCCGCCGGCGGCCAGGACCACGGCGGCCCGCCCCGACCAGGGCGTGGACGTCGACCTCGGCACCGGCGCGACCGCGGTCACCGGCGGGAGCCGCCCGCCTCGGGCTCCTCGCGTTCCTCCTCGGCGCGCGAGCGGCGGGACGACACGACAGCCATCACCGTGAACACGAGGATGGGCACGGCGAGGAAGCCGATCTCGAAGATCAGCCCGGCCGTGCCGCCGTGGGCGAACGTCAATGTGGACACCGTCAACCTCCGAGGAGCAGGTACAGGCCGCCGACCGTGAACAGCACCATGGCAGCAAGGAGCGGATACTGCGAGCGGGTGGCCACCCGCTTGTCGAACAGGGCGAGCGCCCGGTCGTGGGCGAGGACCACGCCGGCCACGTGACCCACCACGATCGCCGCGCACTGCACGTAGGCGACGGTGAGCGGGGACACGAGTGTGAAGTTGACGACCCGCGAGGCGGTGCCGAACAGGTCCCACCCACGGCCGAGGGGATCGCTGGCCAGGGAGATGGTGGCCTGGCCCTCGAGCACGAGGAGCGAGAAGTAGTGCGCCACCGCGTAGGCGAGGGCGATGGGGACGAGGGAGTGCACGAAGGCGGCCCGCAGTTCCTCGGGGCTCTGGCGGTGGTCCACCAGCCGGGCCGCCATCCGCATGGCGCCCAGGTAGGCGAGCGTCACCGTGCCGATGGCCCACAGCAGCCCGGCACTGCTGACCACGATGGCGCCGTTGCCGCTGAGGTCCGACGTCAGGTCGAGCCAGAACCGGGTCCGCGTGAGGCCGTCGAAGCTGGTCGAGCCGAGGGCGACGAGCACGACGGCCTCCAGCCCGGGCCGCCACTCGAGGCACGCCAGGCCGGCGAACGGAGGGCGGGCGCGCAGGCGGCCGTCGTCGCCGCGGTGGAAGGGCGCCACGTGGGACACGATGCCGAACAGCGCGGTGAAGGCCTCGCCCTCGCGCAGCCACGA